>CALWQS010000151.1 GCA_944383745.1 uncultured Mediterraneibacter sp.
CGCACTGTCCGGTACTGTCGCACTGTCCGGCCGTCCCGTTCTATTTCGCCGCTTCCAGCGCGCCGCTGATATCCGCGATCATCGCCTCCACGGCTGCTCTTGACGCATCTCCGAAGTTCTCCGGCCCGAACTTCGCATATGCTTCCTGCTTGTACGCCGCGATGATCCCGCGGGAGGAATTTACGATCGCGCCAAGGCCGTCTTCATTGAAGAAATGCACCAGATCCTTGCCCTGTCCTCCCTGAGCGCCGTATCCCGGCACAAGGATATACGACTTCGGCATGATCCTGCGCAGCACCTTGCCCATTTCCGGATATGTGGCGCCCACAACAGCGCCGATATAGCTGTACTCATTGCCCATGCAGTCAGCGCCCCACTCAGCCACCTTCTCTCCTACCAGCTCGTAGAGCGGGCGTCCGTCGATAAGCCTGTCCTGGAACTCGCCGCTGGACGGGTTGGACGTCTTCACCAGGATAAAAAGTCCTTTCTTCTCCTCCCTGCACACCTCGATAAACGGCTTCACCCCGTCTGATCCGAGATACGGATTCACCGTGGCGAAATCCTCGTCGAACGGAACATATTCTTTGCCGCCCACTTTTACTTTCCCGAGATGTCCCACTGCGTATGCCGCAGATGTAGACCCGATATCACCTCTCTTGATATCTCCGATCACGACCAGATCTTTTGATTTACAGTAATCCACTGTCTTCTTAAATGCCATAAGCCCAGGCACGCCGAACTGTTCATACATTGCGATCTGAGGCTTAACCGCGGGGATCAGGTCGTACGTCTTATCCACAATCTCCTTGTTAAACTGCCAGACTGCCTCTGCCGCTCCTTCCAGCGTCTCTCCATATTCTGCAAAAGCCTTGTCCTGCACATGCTGCGGGATATAGCTGAGCATCGGGTCAAGTCCCACAACGATAGGCGCATTTGTCTTTTTAATTTTTTCAACCAGTTTGTTAATCATGTCGTTTCCTCCGTTTTCCTGCCATTTCACAATATCCAGGCGATATTTTTATCTAGTATATAATACCCGGCGCCCTGTTGGCAAGCAAACCGGGGCAAAAGAAAAAACAAAAGGAATCCGAAGGCTTCTGTTCCTCCGGATTCCTCCTGTCCTGCAGTTCTTTTCTTCGTCTGCCGCCCCGCGGCCGTGTGGTTCCCGCATTTTGTCTGCGCACTCCTCTGCTCCGCCGTTCTGCGCCGCCTCCTCAGGCAGTCTTCGCCTTCACGGTCCGGATCAGACCGCTTCTCAGCATGACCGGTCGCAGCGCGTTGTAGAGGACTCCTGCCAGCACTATGGATACCACCGCGTTCACAAATGTTGTCGCTGTGCTCCACTTTGCCAAAACCTCCGCCATCTGCTGCGGCTGCCCTAAAAGATACATTTTATAGAAATATCCCACGACCGGATCTGCGATCACATTGAATCCAAGCCCCGCCGCCGAAGCGATCAGGCTCCAGCGCAGCACATACTTACGGTCTGTGCTGTCGTTAATCTTCGCAAAGCGGTGCGCCACAAGTCCCACGATCAGCCCGATGCACAGCTTCAGCACAAACGTCTTCGGCGCGCCGGTAATATAGACCGGGTCCATCAGATCCGCGATCGTCATCCCGAGCGCTCCCGCGAGCCCGCCGTACCATCCGCCCAGGATCAGCGCGCCCAGCACGCAGAATGCATTCCCCACATGCAGCGACGTCGCGTCTCCACCCGGCATCGGTATCTTGATCTGCAAAAATGTAAATGCCACATAGCACAGCGCCGCCATAAGCGCCGTCTGCGCCAGCTTGATCACAGTTTCATTTCTTCTCTCCATTATGCTCCCTCTTTTCCTGTAAGACTGCCGAAATCTGATTTCGATTGATTCAAGACCCGTTCGCGGGTCTTGGCACGGGATCCGGGTCAGCTCCAGCTGATAAAACACATCTTAGAATCCCTGCGCTCTTTCTCCTTCTCGAACGTCTTCTGTTCGATACAGGTATACTATCACCGAACTGGTCGTTTTAAAACGTCCAGTTTTATCATTTTCATGCAGTCCAGTTTCCGAGGGGCCGCCTGCGCATCATTACTGCTCTGTATACTGTCCGAGGCGCACCTTTTCCAGCTCTTCTGCATCCGCTTCATCAAGATAATCAAAGAGATAATTTTTCCCTCCCGGATTTCGCCCAAGATGCCCCTGCCGGATCTCCTTCATGGCGGTCTCCACCTCTTCTCTTAAGCCTGCAGCCGACATCCTGCGTCCTCCCTGGCCGAGGATGATGACCTGCTCCAGCCCGTCCGAGGTAGCCACTGTCACATCCCCTGACCGGGCGATTCTCCTGACCGTTTTCTCGATATACTGATCCGCTGTCTCTGCCTCCTTCGTGTAGACGATATGGATGTTATGGTATTTCAGCACTTCTCCCGGATTACCTTCCACCTTGTATGCGTCGAACACAAGGATCAGCGTGCACTTCTTCCATCCCTGATAATTGCACAGGATATCTGCCAGCCGCCCTCTTGCGCCTGCCATATTCGTCTCGGAAAGCTTCCTCAAGTCTTCCCACGCAAAGATGATATTGTATCCGTCCACAAGCAGATACTCTTCCGGCTTTTCCTTTTCCTTCTTATAGGACGCCCATTTTCCCCGGGCTTCTCCTTTCTGCACTGCCGGCACATCCGGTTCTTTGTCCGCCGCGGCGCGCACTGTCACCGCCTCTCTGCTCCGGGGCAGGGGATCCGGCGTACGGATATAGATCGCGTCAAGCTCTTCCTGGGTCAGTTCGATCCTCGAGGCCGCCCGGCGCACCGCCATCTCAGCCGCCTGCACCTCTTTCTCCGTTCTCTCGCTGCTCTCAAGATGCATGTACTCCTCCACCTGATACCAGGGCACAATGAATCCTGCGCCGTGAGCGCAGAAAACAGATCCTGTAGGATTCTCAAGGTCGGATTCCGAGTCATATCCGATCTCAGCCACGACCTTCTCCTGATTCCGGCAGACATCATATCCTTTCAGCGAACAGAACATCCTCCCCCGGCCGCCTGTATATGCAACAAACTCCTTCTGATAGCCGCGCATCTCGGACACAGGCGCGCTGCCCGTGAGAACAGAGATGTCTCCTTCCGCCTGCGGCGCGTCGAACTTCCCGTTCATATTTTGGATATCCGTCATGGCGCGCCCGATATTCTCCGCGGGCATCTCCAGCCGGAACTCATAATACGGCTCCAGCAGTATACTCTTCGCCTTCTTGAGTCCCTGGCGTACCGCGCGGTATGTCGCCTGACGGAAATCCCCGCCTTCCGTATGCTTCTGATGCGCTTTTCCCGCTGTCAGCGTAATCTTAAGGTCTGTGACCGGAGAACCCGTCAGCACACCCACATGTTCCTTTTCTTCCAGATGAGTCAGAATGAGTCTTTGCCAGTTCCGATCAAGCACATCCTCACTGCAGGAGGAGGCCGTCTGCAGCCCAGAGCCGCGCTCCCCGGGTTCCAGAAGCAGATGCACCTCCGCATAATGCCGCAGCGGCTCGAAATGGCCTACGCCCTCCACCGGCTCCGCTATCGTCTCTTTGTACACGATCCTTCCTTCTCCGAACTCTACTCTCACGCCAAAGCGCTGATAGATCAGGCTGCGGAGGATCTCGATCTGCACCTCGCCCATGAGCTGGGCATGAATCTCTCCCGACGTCTCTTCCCATGTGATATGCAGCTCCGGCTCTTCCTCCTCCAGCTGCCGAAGATTGCGAAGCATGGCATGGACGTCGCAGTCATCCGGAAGCACGATCCGATAGGTGAGCACCGGCTCCAGGACAGGCATGTCAGAGGCCTGTTCCGCTCCCAGCCCCTGTCCGGGACGGGTATTCTCAGGTCCGGTCACCGCACAGACCTGTCCTGCCCCGACAGACGAGACAAGCTCATATTTCGCACCGGAATAAATCCTGATCTGATTGATCTTTTCACCTGTATCCGGAAGGATATCCTTCACGCACAGCGTCCCTCCGGTCACCTTCAGATACGTCAGTCTGTTTCCCCGTTCATCCCGCGCGATCTTATACACCTTCGCCCCAAATTCATCTCCGTACCGCGGCGTCTGTACGAACCGATCCAGCCCGTCCATAAGTTCTGATACGCCCTGCACATGCAGCGCCGAGCCGAAAAAGCAGGGGAACAGCTTCCTTTCGGCGGTCAAACGGCGGATAGAACTGTCGCTGACGGTTTCTGTCTCCAAATACTCCTCAAGGACTTCCTCACCGCAGAAAGCAAGCTCCTCCGCCGCTTCCGGATCGCCTTTTAATACTCCCGCAAAATCAACGCATCCTTCACCGAAGCGCGCTTTCAGTTCTGCCATAAGGCCGTCTCTGTCCGTCCCGTCCTGGTCCATCTTGTTCACAAAGATAAACACCGGGATCCCATACCGCTTCAGAAGACGCCACAGCGTCTCCGTATGCCCCTGCACGCCGTCCGCCCCGCTGACCACCAGTACCGCGCAGTCCAGCACTTGCAGCACCCTTTCCATCTCCGCCGAGAAATCCACATGCCCCGGCGTATCGAGAAGGGTAATGTCCGTGTCCTTCCACCTGAATACCGCCTGTTTGGAGAAAATGGTAATTCCGCGCTCTTTCTCCAGCCCGTATGTATCAAGGAAGGCGTCCCTGTGGTCCACGCGCCCCAGCTTCCGGATACTCCCGCTTAAGTAGAGCATACTCTCCGACAGCGTCGTCTTTCCTGCGTCAACATGGGCTACAATTCCCGCGCATATATGTTTTAATGTGTGTTCTGTCATATTATTTTCTCTTTTCTCAGATGTCCTTTTTTAAAAGATAATATTCTTTCTTCTTTGTTTTACCTCTTGATCCTATACTTCCCTCGTCCGCCATTTCTTTCAATAAAGCTCTAGTCCTGGCTTCGCTTAAATCTAGCCACTCAGCTATTTCGCCTGTTTTT
>CALWQS010000152.1 GCA_944383745.1 uncultured Mediterraneibacter sp.
GGAGCGGGCAGCACGGCGGGAGAGGACGGCGGCTGGACGCTGGAGGTCAGCCTGTGCCAGACCGACAGCGAGGGTCACACACACTGGCAGGCTTCGGACCGATTCAGCCTGTCTGACAACGGGATCGATTCCTTTATGGAGAGCTTCCGTGTAGATGAGGAACAGGAAGTGAAGAATCTCTCGGCGGAGGAAGATTTTGTCCTTGCCGCAGTCCATCTCGGACGGGAAAAGGACGGCGAGGTTACAATCCATCACACTCCCTGTGAAGAACTTGACGACAGAGACAGCACAGCTTACAGCATCCCCATGAGCGCCGGGGACGACATCAACGCCGGCGAGCTGGTCTACCGGATGGCAGTGTCGGAGAAGTCTGCGGAGGAGCTGGAGAAGGAATACAGCGTATCTCCGGACGTCCGTGACATGCTGGCGGCGAAAAATCCGTATATCGGTGACGCCTCCGCCGACGGGGAAGTGCTCGGCGCAGTGCGCCTGGGACATATGGGCGCGGGGGAGATGGAACTTCAGACGTCAGAGGAGCCCTATGTCCTGATGGTTCATTTTGAGGACGAGCCGGAAGATCCTGCCGTATGGAACATCCAGATGCGGAAGAAGGCGGTCATGATCCTTGCGCTGATCGACAACGCCGGGGCAGTCGAGTGGACCCATCCGGCGGAGAACGGGACGGAGACATACCGGTGGAGGATGGATCTGGAACAGGCGGAGCGGGTGACCGGGGTACAGGATATCAAGGCGTGCGCGGGGGATCCCGAGGCGTTCCAGGCCTTGTGTGAAAGTGCGGCGGCGATGAGAGAAAACATGGAGATCGCGCAGGCTGAACGGACAGAAGAAGGGTGGCTGGCGTCAGACGGAAGAGTGTACCGGTACCGCCGCACCCTGGCGGGAATGCTGCCCAACGCTTCCTATGCCTCGATCATGGATTTTCTCACGGATGATGAGGAACTCTCCTACTACGATGTGTGGATGACGATGCTCTCCAGCCAGTATCCGGCGCCCAATGCAGATAAAGTGTGTATCCTCGCAGTATGGTGAGAGATTCCTGATCTGCCGGGACGGCTCTGAAAACGCCGCCGGCAGCTGATACTGCCCACACAGTAATCTGAAAACAGAAAACAGCTTGATAAAAGATCCGGACTTCATTATAATGAAGTCTGGATTCTTTCATTCTGGGGGAGTGATCAGGCTCTTCCGGAAGAAAGGGAATAAGAGCGGAAGTTCCGGAGGGGGAGCGGCACTGCAGCCGGATGAAAAATTGAGAAAAGGAGAGGTTACATGCTTCAGATCAGGCAGCTGCGTAAAGAGTACAGAACCGGAAACCTTGTTCAGAAAGCCCTTGACGGCGTGAGCTTGAACTTAAGAGACAATGAATTTGTCGCCATCCTCGGTCCCAGCGGGTCGGGGAAGACGACGCTTTTGAATATTATAGGAGGATTGGACCGCTATGACAGCGGGGATGTGGTCATCAACGGCATCTCCACGAAGAAATATAAGGACAGAGACTGGGATTCCTACCGGAACCACACGATCGGCTTCGTGTTCCAGAGCTATAACCTGATCCCGCACCAGACAGTCCTGGCGAATGTGGAGCTGGCGCTGACCATCTCCGGCGTCGGGAAGGCAGAGCGCCGGGAGCGGGCTGTGAAGGCGCTTCAGGAAGTGGGGCTGGGAGATCAGCTCCACAAGAAGCCGAACCAGATGTCCGGCGGACAGATGCAGAGGGTGGCGATTGCCCGGGCGCTCGTGAACGATCCGGATATCCTGCTGGCGGACGAACCCACCGGGGCGCTGGACAGCGATACCAGCGTGCAGGTCATGGATCTTCTCCGGGAGGTGGCGAAGGACCGTCTTGTCGTCATGGTCACACACAACCCGGAGCTGGCGGAGCAGTACGCCACACGCATCGTGAAGCTGCGCGACGGAAAGATCCGATCTGATTCCGACCCGTTCCTGGTCGAAGAGGGGATGCTGGAAGAGCCGCAGCATAAGAACATGGGCAAATCCTCCATGTCCTTTCTGACCGCCCTGTCGCTCAGCTTCAACAATCTGAGGACGAAGAAGGCGAGAACCCTGCTGACGTCGTTTGCAGGTTCGATCGGAATCATCGGCATCGCCCTGATCCTGTCTCTGTCTACAGGAGTGAACGCCTATATCCAGACAGTGGAAGAAGAGACGCTGTCGGAGTACCCGCTGCAGATCCAGAGCACGGGCTTTGATTTTACTTCCATGATGTCTGACGGCGGCGGGACGGGAGTGGAAGATGGAGACGGAGATATCAATGTCATCCAGATGGTGTCGAATATGTTCTCCACGATGGACTCCAATGACCTGGAGTCGCTGAAGTCCTATCTGGACAGCGGGGACAGCGGCGTCGAGCAGTATACGAACGCCATAGAGTATTCCTACAATGTGACGCCCCAGATCTACCGGCAGGATGGGGACGGGATACGGCAGGTCAATCCGGATACGTCGTTTGAGGCGCTGGGCCTCGGGTCCTCATCCGGGTCGAACAGCCTGATGTCCTCCATGATGAGCACGGATGTGTTCTACGAGATGCCGGAGGACTCCGGGCTGTATGAGAGCCAGTACGACGTGAAGGCGGGGCACTGGCCGGAGAACTACAACGAGTGCGTCCTTGTGCTCACCTCGGGCGGAGGGATCAGCGACTTCATGCTGTATACACTGGGGCTCCGCGATTCCATGGAGCTGGACGAGATGATCCAGCAGTTTATCGACGAGGAAAATGTGGAAACGCCGGACAATATGGGTTCTTATTCGTATGAGGACATCATCGGCATTACATTCAAGCTCGTCAACAGTTCGGATTACTATGAATATGACAGCCAGTACCAGGTGTGGAGGGATAAGACTGACGATAAGGAATACATGGATAACCTTGTAGAGAACGGCGAGGATATCACCATCGTCGGCGTAGTGCAGCCGTCAGAGGATGCGAACGGGCTGCTCCTGAATACCGGGATCGGCTATCCGGCTTCTCTGACAAACCATGTGGCAGAGACAGCGGAGAACAGTGAGATCGTTCGGAGGCAGCTGGCGGATAAGACCACCAATGTGTTTACCAACGAGCCCTTCGGCGAGCAGGGCAGCGACAGTGAATTTGATACAGATTCGCTTTTTACGGTTGATGCCGAGAAGCTTCAGGATGCATTTTCCTTTGATTCCAGCGGGCTTACAGACGGCCTTGACGGAGCTTTTGACCTTTCGTCCCTGGGAGAATCGGCGGGAGGCTCCCTGGACCTCTCGGGCATGATCGACCTGAGCGGCATTCAGCTGGATCTTCCGCAGGCGCCGTCCCTGAGCATGGACGATATCATGGACAGCATCGAGATCACCGCGTCCCAGGAAGACGTCAGCCGGCTGGTGTCCGGCCTTCTCGCGGGCTATCAGGAGTACGCCGCGCAGAACCCGCAGGCGGACTACTCCAGGCTGGGAGAATATTTCCTTCAGTATCTGCAGACTCCGGAGGCGCAGCAGATCCTCTCGGACAATATCCGGGACATCATCCAGTCCGGCGCAGACATGACCGTCTCGGCAGAAGAACTGCAGCAGCTCGTACAGGATGTGATGGCGGGTTATCAGGAGTATGCGGCGGCGAACGGATATACAGATCCGGACCGGTTCGACGAGTACCTGATCGAGTACCTGCAGACTCCGGAGGCGCAGGCGGTCCTGTCGCAGTGGGCGGCGGATGCCTTCGGGGACGTGGAAAATGTGGCGATCACCCGGGAGCAGCTTGAGAAGCTGGCGTCCGAGCTCGCGGCAGGCTATCAGAGCTATGCGGCGGCGGGCGGCCTGCCGGATCCGTCCAGGATGGGAGAGCATTTCCTCGACTATCTGGGAACAGACGACGCGAAGCAGAAGCTTGCGTCAGGGATCGCGGGCATGGTGGACGCCGGGAACCTGGAGTCTCAGATCTCCGGATCGATCCAGAGCTACATGGGGCAGGTGATGTCCTCGCTGTCGGGAGAGATGGCGCAGAGCCTTGAGACGCAGATCACCGCAGCTGTCACACAGGTCATGGGGCAGATCAGCACAGGCATGGAGAGCGCCATGGAGCAGGCGGCGGCAAGGCTGGGCGAGAATATGCAGAACGCTGTGAGTATCGATCCGGAGGCATTTGCCGGAGCGTTCACCATGAATATGTCCGGCGAAGAGCTGGCGGAGCTGATGATGTCCATGAGCTCTTCGGAGAACGCCACCTATGAGAATAATTTAAGGACGCTGGGCTATGTGGACTTCGACGTGCCGAGCGGCATTGACATCTATCCCACCGACTTTGAGAGCAAGGAACAGGTGGTGCGGATTCTCGACGATTACAACAGCCGCATGGAGGCGGAAGGAAAGGATGAGCAGGTCATCACTTACACAGATATGGTCGGTACGCTGATGTCCTCGGTCACTGACATCATCGATATCATCAGCTATGTGCTGATCGCCTTTGTCGCCATCTCGCTCGTCGTCTCGTCCATCATGATCGGCGTCATCACCTACATCAGCGTGCTGGAGCGGAAGAAGGAGATCGGCATCCTGCGCGCGATCGGGGCGTCCAAGGGGAACATCTCCCAGGTGTTCAACGCGGAGACGTTCATCATCGGCCTGTGCGCGGGAGTCATCGGCATCGGACTGAGCCTGCTTCTCCTGATTCCGGGCAATGCGCTGATCCACTACCTGGCGGGAACGGACGATGTAAGCGCGGTGCTCCCGGCCGTCCCGGCGCTCGTGCTGATCCTGCTGAGCGTGGTATTGACTCTGATCGGAGGCATCATCCCGTCGAGGAAAGCGGCGAAGTGCGATCCGGTAGC
>CALWQS010000153.1 GCA_944383745.1 uncultured Mediterraneibacter sp.
GCTCCCATCAGAGAGTTCATCTTCTCCACCCAGGCGTTCGAGCTGTTGATCTTGCCGCGGATCTTCCGGCTCACCGTGTTCGCAAGGATATCCTCAAAAAGCTCCCTGTCTCCGGCTTTGATCAGGTCTTTCAATTCCGCGATCTCTTCTGCCAGATAGGTAAGCAGGCGGCCGAACGGGATCCGCACGCCCTGATAACGCGCCGCGATGTCCAGACGCTTTGCCGACGGATCGCCTTTCTGCGCTTCCTGGTCCAGCTCTTCAAAGAGCTCTGTCTGCATGATCTGATAATCCGTCAGGAATCCTCTGTTCTCGAAGTAAACCTGATTCAGGCTGCGGATGATCTGTTCTTTATCCATCTCCCTGCACTCGCCGGCCAGGAGACTCCGAGTCTTCTCCGCCGATTCCTCTACCATTCTTTCCTTCATTTCCTCTTTGAATCCGGGCGCGTTTTCCTCATTTGCAGAATGCTGTCCAGCTGTCTCTGATTCCTCTCCCGGCAGTTCCACATAATGCAGGCCACGCTCTGCCGCAAAGCATGTTTCAAGATACTCCGCCCTGCGCCGCAGTTCGCTGATCCGCTCTTCATTCTGCGAAGCCTGTCCGGAGAGCGCCCGGATGCGCTCTTCGTTCTGGGTCTTTTCCGTCACGCAGGACTGGAGACGTTCCGGATACTCTTTCAGCCACTCCATACATTCATCCAGCTTCTGCCGGATCTGCTCGTAATCAGTCAGCTCGAGCTGCCGCAGGATGGAATCATGTTCCTCCTGTTCTTTCTTAAGTTCACGCCCCGCGCTGCCTGCCTCATAGCGAATCTGATCCATCTCTCCGTCGAGAATCTCCTGCCGTTCCTCCAGTTCTTCCAGGTGCGTCCGGATCTGTAAGAAGAGCTCGTGCCCGGACCTGAGCTGATAGAAATGCTGGCTGTATTCTGACGCCGCCTCGTCTGCTCTGCGGAAGGTGTCATAGCTGCAGGTCAGATACAGTTTCTGCGCGATCTCTGCCGCCTTGCGCTTAAGCTCTTTGAGCGCCTCGCCGACTTCCATGAGTTCCCGCTCCAGTCTTGATCCTTCTTCCCTCATGCGCTCCACCGTACGCCTTGCTTCGCTCAGCATCTTCCACGCCTCCCGCATGTCTGTGTCTTCCGGAAGATCTTCGTATTCTTCCTGCAGCCGGCTGATGCGCTGTTCAAGTACAGACATTTCGCCGCGAAGAATCTTCTGCCTCTGTTCATTCTCCGCCAGAAGTTCCCTGCAGGACGCGATCTTCGCCTGCCGGCTCTTCTCCCTTGCCTGCACGCCGATGAATCCCGCCTCATGCTCACCGGATACGGTTCCGCTGACCACGCCGATCTGATAGGAACCGTCCGGACAGACTGACGTCATGGCTGCGCCTGCACCGGCAGATCCGGTTCGGGCATCCCCCTCTGGTTCCTCACTCGCAGCCAGAGCAATGTTTCCCAGGATTCCCGTAATCCTCTGATTAAAGAAAATGTCATTTACCGAGTCATTGAGATCCAGCAGATCCAGCAGGCTTTTTTCCTCGTAGTGCGGCTGTACGAACAGATACCGGTCCGCACAGCCTGGATCGGCTTCCATCACCTGATCCCGGTACTGCTCTTCAATCACAAGCGCATCCAGGATCCCCATCTCCAAAAGTGCTTCCTCCAGCCTGCCGCAGCGCTCTGGATCCCCGGACAGTTCCTTCCCGAACTCCACGGTCTTATAAAATTCCTGATAGGGGATTCCCTTTTCACGCAGACGTTCTCTGTTCTTTTGCACGGAGCTGCTGCGGGGCGGCTCCGGTTCACGGCAGCTCTCCCACTGGGCAAGCTCCTCCTCGATTTCCAGATGAGTTTCCTCCAGATCACGAATCTCATCCCGCTTCCTCCGCGCTGCTCCGTCCAGATCTCCTTTTCGGGCAATCCACAGATCCGCCGCCGTCCGCCGCACCCGGGCAAAATCTGATTTTTCCCCGTACTCATCAGCGAACCGTGCCATTTCCCGCATTTGCTCCGGAGTAAATTTCAGTTCCTCATTCTGTCCGTTCCAGCTGTACAGCGCCTCTTTCCACTCGTTCTCCACCTGGATCATGACAGACTCCAGCTCACCTTCCCGCCGCTGGGCAGCATCGGTCTCCCTCTGCTGACGCTCCCGCTTCTTCAGCAGGTCGTCCGCCTCCCTCTGACGTATTTCGGCCTCCCGGAGAAGCTCTGTGCCCCGGCTGATTTCTTCCTTTACTTTTCTGAACTGTGCCTCGTGAGTATCCCAGGAAAACACCGCATAAAAGTTTTCTTTCAGTTCCGCCTGGAAGAAATCGTGCTCGTCAAAGGACATCTCTTCCGCTTCGGACTGCATTTCCTCCAGAATGCTCTCAAGCTCCCGCTCCTTTTCATACGCCCGGTCCTCTTCCTGCTTCTTTTTTCCTTCTATCTCCATATACTGTTCCTGTTTCGCAACGAGCTGCCGCTGCTTTTCCTCCAGCAGACTTTCTCTCGTCCTGATCCGTGAAGCCAGATCCAGTTCACGGCTCTTTAGGCTCACCGCATCGCTCTTGCTCAGGGACTCCCGTTCCTTCTCCATAGCCTCTCTGCGCGCGTCCAGTTCTGCGATCTCCTGCCCCAGCGCAAGAACCCGCTTCCGGCAGCGCTCCGTCTCATCGGCCTGCATTTTCGCCTCCCGCTCCGTTTCAGAAAGTTTCTTCTGATTCTCACAGCACCGCTCTGCCTTCTCAAAAAGCGTAAGGCGGTTATAGCGGTCCAGTACTCTCTGGATCTTTTCTGCCGCCTGATATCCCGCTTCCCTTGCCTTTAAGTTCAGATTCATAGTGTCCATGTTTTCGATTGCCTCTGACATGGGCCGCAGGTCCTCATCGGACAGAGGCTGGAGAGAATCACTCAGGATATCGTTGACCACCGAGGGCTTAAAGTCTTTTGACAGCTTTGGCGTACGCAGCTGGATCAGAAGATCGATCAGTTCCCTATATTCTTCCACGGTCTCAAAGCCGAAGATCTGGCGGTTGACGTATTCCATGTAATCTGCCTGGCGGTCAAACACCTGTCCGCCGCCGGCGATCCGATTCTCCAGCTCCTTTTTCGAAAGCGTCACTTTCTCACCAATTTCCTTATAGAGCAGAAAATCCTTTCCCACTCTCCTGCCGTCCGACAGGGTAAAATACCACTTATCCAGCGGTTTTCCGCGGCGGGCGCGAATCCCCATGCCGATTGTCAGCCAGGTATCGCTCTCCTTCCTCTTAAATTCGAGATAAAGATAACCGGTCCTCTCATCCCGCCCGTCGTCCTCTTCCAAAAGATAACTGCTCATTTTCCTGTCCCTGGATCCAAAAGGATCCAGGCGTTCCGGACTCATATTTCCATCCAGCAGGAGCGGAATCACACTCTGCATCGTGACGGATTTTCCCGATCCGTTGGAACCTCTTAAGAGCATGCGTCCTTTCACAAAAGGAAATTCCTGATCGTCATAATACCAGAAATTAATCAATCCGATCCTGCTTGCCTGCCATCTGCTGTTCATCGTCCTGTGTCTCCTTCATCTTCCATACTATGTCTTTCTCCGCCTGTAAAGTCATCGGGATAGCGCCCTGTCAGCTTTCCCGCTGAAGGGCGGATGGCAACAGTCTGTTCCCGGACGTCCCTGCGGATCAGCGTCCACCGCTCCATCTCCCTCGCCACTTCCCGGACAAACTCTCCTTCCGGCATCTCCCGGTATCCCTTGATGAATCCGCGCCCATACATTTCCTTTACTTGCCGGATCATCTGCTCAAACTCCACAATCTGTACCAATATGGTATCGTCCTTCCGAGGTTCCCACTCTCCGTTCTCCACTTTCCTGCGTATCTCGCCGCAGCACAGAAGCAAAACATCCGACATCCCGGTATTTCCCGGAAATGTCTCCCCGATCCTGCAGTCTTCTCCCTGCATGAAAAAAGCGCTCCCCCTGTGGATATGAAGCTGGCACTGAAAATTCTGTTCCAGATCATCCGCCAGCCTGCGGCCGTAATATTTCAGATACTCAAAATCCTCATCCGCGCCTTCGCCCCGGTACATTCCCACAGAAAAAAGGAGCCGCTTGTACACGCGGTGCCTCCTGGCGATTCCCCTGTCTTCATCCATAGCGAACCAGTCGCTCTCCTGAAAATCTTCCGGACCGGTATACGCCATGATGTCCCGGCTGAAATTCCGCATGAAATATCTGGATGCCCCGGTATTTTCATACAGCACTTCTCCTGTCTCCTGATCCATAAATGCATCGTCGCTTCCATCTGTCACTCGGATAATCCCCTGCCCCGCCGCGTACCGGAGAACCTTCACCAGTCGCCTCCGGCTAATATACAGCGTCCAGTCCACGCCTTCTCCCGGCATATTCGCCGCGATATACTCGGTGAGCTGGGACAGGATAAACTGCTCCTGAGCGTCCCGGTCTTCCAGAAACATCAGCAGGATGCACAAAAAAGCATACTCTTCCTTTGAGGTAAATATATCAATTCCCATGCAGGTCTCCGGCAGCGCCGGGATTTTCTCCATCTTCACAAGCAGCGCGTTCTCAATCACCTGGCATCCCATTTTTTCTGTGGCAAACTTCCGGATCTCCCCGATAGAATCCCGAATCTTATAGTACAGCTCCCGGTCCTCGGATTTCAGGATCCATCGCCGGTTCAGAAGCGTCTCCAATTCTTTCATTCTAATGCTGCTCCTCTCTCGTCCTGAAATACAATGCTTAGCTTCGGCATCGTAAAGTTCCCGTCCTCACATCGGACAACACACTGCTCGTCCGCCT
>CALWQS010000154.1 GCA_944383745.1 uncultured Mediterraneibacter sp.
TTTGTGCACATTTAAGAGTGCGAATCCCCCGGCATTTTTATGTCCGCTTCCTATTCGCACTCTTATATTATCACAAAATCAACGTATCATCCACTGCAATTCCACGGTCAACACCCATATGTTCCACTTTTGTCTGATACTTATTTCCCAAATAATAGAATCTCAGGCTGTCAACACTCTCATCAATAATATCTGCCAATATTGATTTCAAGGTAACGCACTGGGCATTGTCCAAAATGCATTCAAAAACAGAATTTTGAACTCTTCTTCCATAATTTACGCACTGCTTTGCGACTTTCCGCAGCCGTTTCCTTCCCGCTGCGGTCTCTGTATTCACATCATATGTGATCAGCACAAGCATTCCGCCACCTCACTTCCACAGGAATACAGGATAACCGTCCAGATCGCCTCTTAAATATCTGGCGAGGAGCATTGCCTGTACATACGGCACCATCCCCCACTCCACCTTTTCCTTCAGATAGGGGTGGGTAATGATTTCCTTTTTCTTATTCTGCCATTCTCCAAGCACTTTTTTCCGCAGCTCATCATCCATCAGTACCGCACCGTTTTCTTTCACGGAGAAATTCTTCCCGCTGATGATCTTCTTATTGATCAGCGTAAGTACAAACCGGTCGGCAAGGATTGCTCTCAGTTCCTCGATCAGATCCAGCGACAGGGATGCCCTGCCCGGACGGTCTGTGTGAAGATATCCCACATAGGGATCCAGCCCCACACTTTCCAGAGCTGAAGTAATACTGTTTGTCAGCAGAGTATAGACAAACGACAGGAGCGCATTCACGTTATCAAGAGGCGGGCGCTTATTCCGTCCCCTGAATGCAAAATCCTTTTTCTGCTGAAGGATCAGTTCATCAAAGACGCCGAAATAAATGCTGGCAGCCTCGCCCTCGTAGCCTCTGAGCTGTTCTTTCGATTCCGCGCTGCGGATCCGTTCCAAAGCTTCTTTCAAAAAAGCGGATGCATTCTTTACCCGTTCTGCATCAATCTGCATCGAGTGATCCCTCACAGCCCTTTCCAGGACCCATCTGGCATTATATACCTTGCCCAGTATACAGTTTCTTGCGATTTCCAGGCTGATCTTTTCATCGTTTTTACTCGCATACTGCTGTTCTCTTAATATCACATTTCCTTTAATCCTTCCGGAAACACGGGCCAGGAATTTTCCCTGAGGCGTAAGGTAACACAGAGAAATATTCCGCTCCGCGCAGGCTCCCATCAGCGCAGGGCTTGTCCCGCGGTAGCCGAAGGAAACGATCCCTTCCAGATTATGCAGCGGTATCCTGCCCAATTCCTTCTGATCCTCCAGGACAACTATATTTTCCCCATCCAGAGACAGATAACTGTTTTCAGAAGTAACATACAGTGTATTCAGCAGTTTTTTCATTCATCTTCCTCCTTCAGCATCTGATCAATATATGTCTTCACGGAGACTGTTTTCCCGAGTTTCGGCAGACAGATATCTTTGAGAGAACACGCATTGCACGATTTGCTGTACTTCACTTTCGGCGTATACTTTCTGGAATAATACCCATGCATCTCCTGGAACATATCTTTCACCTCTCTGCGGAGTTCTTCTGTAATCTCCACAGATTCACGCCGTCTTGTCTCGCCGTAAAATATCGCTCCCTCCGGCACCTGCGCAGAAAACATCTCTTCCAGGCACATCGCCTGTGCCGCAAGCTGAAGCTTATCCTCCTCCGACAGTTTCGGTTTCCCCTTTTTATATTCCACCGGATAGATCGAATACAGCCCTCTGTGGCCATGCAGCTTTATCCCGTCCTCACATTTATGGAACTCCACCAGGTCGCACTCGCCGCTGATCCCCAGCTCTCTGGATGAGACCGGCAGGGCTCTGGCAGTGATGACATCCTTTCGTTTTTCTCTAAGTGACGGATCATGCACTTTCTTATGCATCAGCTCGCCTGTAACCGTATGCACATTCTCCGCCCACTGCTGCTCTATATGGATCAGCGCCCACTGTCTCCGGCAGAATTTGAAATGCTGGATTCCCGAGATCATCAGATAATCATCTTCCGAATATTCCATCATACCATCCTTTTCACTTCAACTGAATCCGGTATCTTCTCCTCATGTATTTCCACCGTGTAGTCCTGATACTTTCTCGGATATTCCACGCCTTCATTTCTCTTTACTTCCACAGCGTCAAATAATTTATACGCCGGACAGTCACCGAGCTCTTTGCTGTGTTTGAATACGATCAGTTCCCGGACAGCCATTTTTCCCCTTGCAGCCGAATGGTCATTTTCAAACATATTGATGATCGCTTCCCACAGAAGCTCCAGGTCCTCCTCCGAAAAGCCGGTCACCTTCCGCGCAAGGTTTGCTGATACATATCCCTCCGCCCGGTATAATCCATAAGGAACAATGCTCTTTCTTCCCATCTCGGTGCTCTTGTTTTCTGCGTCTTTTTCAGTGGTGATCGCCACTCTTGTAATCGTCACTTCCTGGCTGATGACCGGGTCAACGCTCCTTGCAAATCCGATCTGCACCGGTCCTCTGACCTGCCCGCAGTTTAAAGAGGCTTTTACAAATGTCGTCATGACCGCACCAAAGGTACGGATATCATAGAAATTGCCGCACATATAGTCTCTTAATTTAAGGTCTGTATCCGGATCGCTTTTCTTTAACTTCTTCAGCGCTTCCGTCACCTTTTTGTCTTCCGTCTCCTCGATCCCGAGACTTCTGCACGCTTCCCGGTCGCTTCTGTTGAGCGGTACGTCTTCCTTGATATAGATCTGGAAGCCTTCCGCGTCTTCTTTTACCGTCTCCACATAATTCCTGATCTTGCGCTTTAAGCACACATCCGTAACAAGCCCGAGTCCGCTCTCAGGATCGATCCTCGGCATATTTCCCGCATCAGGATCTCCGTTCGGATTTCCATTCTCTACGTCGAACAGCACAACAAATTCATACCTGTTTTTGATCACTTCGCTCATCTACTTTTCCTCCCGTTTTTCGTATTTTTTCTGCACCTGGTGATAATATCCCAGAATGAATTTCCCCTGTTCCTCCAGCGTCAGCCGTCTCGGATACTCATCCAGCTTTTCCATGATTTCCGTCAGCAGCTTCTCGTAATAGCCTTTTGCACTGCCTTTCTCCCGCTCCAGTTTTTTCATATGGCTGTTTTTCAATTTCACAAGCACCGGGAAGATCGATGCCGGCGTCGCGCACGCGGAGTTAAAATACCGGTCGCGGATCGTCGCCTTGATCCCCGGATTCGCGTCCATCTGGATCGACTCCAATACGGAAAACAGCCTTCCAAGCACATATGCTGTATCTCTGCTCTCTTCTTTCAGTCCCATATAACTCTCTCCTTCCTTCCAGTTCGCATTTCGTATCAGATAAGCTTTGATGATCCCGGCCCTGCCCCAGGTAACCCGGCCCTGCTCTGCCCGGATCCGGATCAGGACATCTGTATAAAGGCTCGCCGGATATCCGGCTCCCGACAGGATTGCCTGAAGCACCAGCGCCGCCATATTCGGAACCGGAGACTTATCTTTAGAATTCTGATTCACGGTCTCCGCAAGCATATCCCGGATTCCCATAAGCTCGCGGTTCTCCCAGGACGGCTTAACGATCGACATTCTCTCATAATGCGCCGCCAGGTTTTTCAATATATTCCCAAAGGAATCCTGGTAGAAAAACCGCACGGACAGCCTGGCCGCATTCGGTGCAAGAGAAAGGATATAAAACCTCTGATCCGGGTCCAGGATGACGTCTCCTGTATGAAACGGTCTGTCCTTTTTCAGGTTTTCAAACATCCCCTTTATCTCTTCCTGATTGTCAGGCTTCGGATCAGCCGCCTCGAAAAACGCCGTCTGATATTCTTCCTTTCCGCTTTCCGCCCAGAATACGATCATGGAATCGCCAAGCTGAAACGTATAGTCCCTCTGCCCGAGCAGATAATTCAGAGCCGTAGTATAGGCAAACTCCGCGTACCGCCCGACAGGCGCGTTATAGCTCTGCTCTTTCCCATAAGATTCAAAAGCCGGAGCGTTAAACGAAACAAGGGCTGCGCCGCTGGACTGGGCTCCCGGGACCCCTTTGATCGTTTTATGGATCCTGGAGATCTCTGCCTCTTTTCCAGTCACAAGACAGACCCCTGTCTGTCCGTCTTCTGAAGATACAGTTCTTGCGCGTTCCCAGGATGACTGTATGAACGGATCGTCCTGCGCGTAATGCATCCCCATGCAGAAAATCAGGTTGCCTCCATCCGTGACCTCTTCCCATCGTTCCTTAATCTCAATACATTCTGATGCTTTCTCCGGTTCCCATGTCTCAAAAAAGGATCGGACCGCCTGCGCCATCTCGCCTTCTGTCTCCCGCAGCAGTGACAGATGCCTTTCCTTTGCCGCTCTAAAGCATTCAATCACTCTTTGGTTCGGGCCTTCCGCATCAATGCCGAGAATATATTTTGAATTGTCACACAGGAAATTTGCCGAAACTCCTGATGAACGTGTAACCATCTCCGGCACCTTGATCTGCTGAGGAACCAGCACTTTCTTTTTCCCTCTTTCCTCTTCCTTTTTTAAAGTGAGGATTCCCAGAACCCTGCCGTCTTTTGACAGATTGACGCCATAAGAAACCTTTGCCTTGCACCAGCCCTCCTGATCCACTTTCCCCTGCTCTTCCAGATTTTCATAATGCTTTACCAATGCCTGTAAGATCATCGTATCACCTCACAGTCTCTCAGATCCAGGACGCCCCGCTTCATCACAGCCCGGAAAAACAT
>CALWQS010000155.1 GCA_944383745.1 uncultured Mediterraneibacter sp.
GCGCCTCAAGCGCTTCCGGATCGGACACATCCGCCTTCACCGCATAGGAGACCTGCTCCGAGATCTCCTGGATCTTCTCAAACGACTCGTCGACCACCAGCACATCCGCTCCCATTTTCTCCAGCGTCAGCGCCACGCTCCATCCAAAGCTTCCCAGTCCCAGTACAGCAAATTGTTTACTCATCCTTCTACTCTCCTGTTTTGATAGATATTATAATATGAAGATTTACACATTTTCCACAAACGGTCCTGCGCGATTACCCGAGCATGACCTTCTTCTCAGGCAGTTCTCTGAACTTGTCGCTCTTATTCGTCTTTCCCGCGAACACAAGAGCCATCGTCATCGGACCGATCCTTCCGATATACATCAGCAGCATCAGCACCACATGGCTCGCCCTGCTCAGATTCGGAGTGAGATCCGCCGACAGCCCTACCGTACCGATCGCGGAGGACGCCTCGTACATCAGATTCAGGAACTCGGTCTGCGGGTCAAAAACGGACATCGCCGCCACTGCCGCAAGCCAGCATGTAAATGTGATTAAAGTGATCGTAATTCCCGAGCGGACGGTATCCATATCGACTCTTCTGCCGAAGCATTCGGTGTCCTTCTGTCCCTTCAGCACGCAGAGCACTGTCAGGAAGAGCATCGCCGCCGTCGTCGTCTTGATTCCTCCGGCAGTACCCGCAGGCGATCCGCCGATAAACATCAGGATGCATCCCAGCAGCCGTGAACTCTCCGTAAGCCCCGACTGGGAAACGGACGCGAATCCCGCCGTACGCGTAGTCACCGACTGGAACGCAGACGCCAGCACCTTCTCCGGGACGTTCAGGTCTCCCATCGTCTCCGGATTGTTAAATTCCAGCAGGAAATACCCCACCGTGCCGAACACAATCAGAAACGCCGTCATCGACAGGACGATCTTGCTCTGAAGCCCCAGCCTTGTGAATATCCTCTTCCGCGCGCCCTTCTCTCCGGCGCCCTTCTTCGCCGTCACATATATATCGTGCCATACCGGGAATCCGAGACCTCCCATGACGATGAGGAACATCGTCGTCAGGCTGACCAGCGGCGAATCGACATACTCCATGAAGCTGGTGCTTCCTATAATATCGATACCCGCATTACAGAAGCCGGAGATCGAGTGAAAGACGCCGTACCAGATTCCTTTTGCCACGCCGAACTCAGGCACAAACTTAATCGAAAAAAGTACAGCTCCGATTCCCTCTACAATGAAAGTTCCCCTCACGATCCGAATAATAAACTTGACAAGCCCTGAGAGTGTATCCAGCCCGTACGCCTCCTGGATCACAATCCTCCCCTTCATGGAGATCCGCTTTCCAAGCAGAAGAAAGAAAGAAGCCAGGCAAGCGATCACACCCAGTCCTCCGATCTGGATGAGGATCAGCACCACGATCTGTCCGAACAGTGTATACTGCTCCGCCGGGATCACTGTCACAAGTCCGGTCACGCAGACCGAAGTCACCGAGGTGAACAGTGCGTCGATAAATTCGATCGGCTTCTGGTTGCACACGGGAAGCCAGAGAATCACGCCTCCCAAAAAAATCACCCCGAAGAAGCCCAGCGCTACGATCTGCATCGTATTCAGTCTGACCCTTCTGGGGCTTTTTTCCCGTCTATCCATATTTTCCTCCCGAATATGAAACGAATGCCTCTGCATTCATTTCCTTTTTGCACTGCTATATTAGCACAGGTCTATGGAATATTCAATTTGATAAATATATTATAGCAGTTTCTTTACAGCTTCTTAACTGTCTGCCCCGGATAGGAACTGCAGTTCACCTAATGCTTTCAGAAACTGTTTCTTCCCGCAGCCCGGGAACTCCGCCGTCACCGTCACCTCATCCTCTGATATGAGGACGCCCTCGCCGTACTTTCTGTGTCTGACCGGAACCGGTTCCGGCGGAGAAGGCGGGATCATTTCACATTCGCGGTTCCTTTTGCCGCGCACCTTCGCCCTCGTGATGTCCACAAAGAACAGGCGGCGTTCCTCTTCCTCCTGCTCAAAGCTCCTGCACTGCAGAGGAATAAGCCCCTGATTGACTCCGATAATAAACACCGTGTCAAATTCAAGCCCCTTCGAGGCATGGAGCGTCATCAGCTTTACCCGGTCCGGAGCCCCCATCGCCCATTCGTCTGCAGAACGCGCACATCTTTTCCAGGAAATCCATTGCCAGCCGTTCATCCTCCGCATACCCGGCAGAAACAGGGTGCAGCGCTTCCCTCAGGCCGAAGTACTCGAAAAGCTCCGCCTGATGTGTGTACAGACACGGAATATTATGCGAGGCCAGATACGCGCGGATATCCGGATGAAGCCCGCCCGGGAAATCAGCAAAGTCCGCCGGATGGGCCGGAATCGTCTTTGTGTATATCACCAAGGCCCGAATATCATTTGCTTTTTCTCCCCGCATGACAGCGCGCTCCTCTCGTATGTTTTTTCGTTTTCTTTTTGCTTATTTTTTATCTATCTAAATTATTTTATTTCTTTGACAGAAGATGCTCCATCAGAACCTCCCTGTTATTGATAAACATCTCTGTGACCTGGTAGCTCTCCGTGTCTTCATACCGGCAGGGATGCATCTCGCCGTCATCAAAGGAAAGAATCTCCGCTCCTGGTATCCCAAGCAGGATCGGCGAGTGCGTCGCGATAATAAACTGCGCGCCCTCTTCCGCCATCTTCGCGATCTGCAGAAACAGAGTCAGCTGCCTCTGAGGCGACAGCGCCGCCTCCGGCTCATCCATGATATAGAGCCCGCGACCGGAAAACGTCTGAAAAAAAGCAAGGAAACTCTCGCCGTGCGACTGCCTGTGCAGGCTCTTCCCTCCATACAGCATGCCCCGCCCCGAAAGGTCTGTATACTCTTCCGCCTTGGATGCCATATTGAAAAAACTCTCCGCCCGGAAGAAATAACTTCCCTCCGGACGAAGAAATCCTTTCGTTATCCGCATCGCAGTGCTCAATTCTGATACATCATTGTATGTACTGAACCGGTAATTCAGCGTCCCGCCCTCCGGGTTAAATCCATACGCCACGGCAATGGCCTCCAGCAGGGTGGACTTTCCCGTTCCGTTCTCTCCAACAAAAAATGTAATATTCCGCGCAAAATCGATCCGCTCTGCTCCCGCAAGCGCCGGGATTTCCCTGAGATAAGAGTTCCTCTCAATCCTCGTCCAATCAATGTCGACGCTTCGGATAAAAAGGTTGAAAAGACCGTTCATGGTAAACTCCTTTGTTTTCTAATAAATCTTTTCAATATCTCCTGTAATTCCATACTGTTCTCGGAACGCCTGCAGATCCGCCTCATTTCGAATCAGCATTACCTCCTCGAATCCGCCGTCATCAAGCCTGCGGAATCCCGCCACCTGCTCGCCTGTGCAGATGCTGCAGCGAAGGGCAGGCCGCTTGAGAGCAGGGTCATATCCTTTCGATCCCGGTTTCTTCTTTTTTGAGAATAAGGAAAACATGCAGACACCTCCGATCATTAGTTGAACGGCAGCTCGTCGTCCATAAAATCAAGTTCATCCATTCCCATCAGATACTCACTAAGTTTCTTATCATACTGCTCCAGGGCGTCATCCATCTTCTTTTCCATCTCTTTCTGCCCGCTCTCCTTATACAGCCGGAGCGCCGCGGTGAAGATCACGTCGTTTTCTTCCGTACATTCAGTATCCTCAGCAATGTATCGCCTGACAACCTCTTCCGCTCCTTCATAATCCTTTTCCCGGATCTTTGCATAGATCAGCGCCGCAGCTGCGAGGGGGTTGTCCTTCTCATCTGCTTCCCAGTCCTCACAGTACTTCCGCGCGTCCTCCGTTTTCCCCTGGTGTCCCAGGGCTGATGCCAAAAGGAAGCGGATCTCCGACGGGTACTCTTCCTCCCATGCAAAAAGCTTCAGCAGTTTCCGGCAGACAGCCTCCAGCTCCGGATACATCTCATGCACGTCCAGTTCATCCAGATAGTCTTCAAGCCACCCCTGCACGTCATGAGAATAATCCGTCTCATCATCCAGAAGATAGAGTTCCTTCGCGAAGTCCGGATTTTCAGTGCGCCCATTAGAGATGATCTCCTGCAGGAGGTCGAAGCCGGCATTCCAGGCGTCTATGTCTGAAATACCCTGGGCCATGTTGGAATAACAGGTTTGTGTGAGACCGTCAAATTTTTTCCATAGTTTGTTCATTGGGTGCTCCTTTGTTGAAAATGAATTGTCTACATAGTTCTTTTTATTTTCTCTATCAGTCCCCGGTCCGCCGGAAGCCAGTCTACACTGTCCAGTGTCTCTGCCGTAAGCCATTTTGCAGCCTCATGCTCCTTTAAGACAAGTTCTCCCGACTTGATCGTACAGAAGAAGCAATCCATAGACAGATGAAATGTCGGATAATCATACTCCACCGTCTCCAGATAATCTACGACCTCAATCTCCGTGTCCAGTTCTTCCTTTATCTCACGTGCAAGCGCCTGCTGCGGCGTTTCGCCCGGTTCGATCTTTCCGCCTGGAAATTCCCAGCCGTCTTTGAAGTCGCCATAGCCTCGCTGGGTAGCAAAGATGCGGTTGTTATGTATGATAATTGCTGCTACTACTTTTACTGTTTTCATGGATACATTTCCTTCAACTTTTCTAACGATATATCAATGCCTACTTTTCGAAGTAAGTCTTTTCTCCGCTCATACAACCGCTCTATAAGCTGCTCATAATTTTTTCCATAGTGAATTTCATTATGGCAATTACTACATAACGAA
>CALWQS010000156.1 GCA_944383745.1 uncultured Mediterraneibacter sp.
AGTTGTAAACCCAGATCCACACATGCGGTGAAGCCGGCGGCCGCTGCCGTGCAGGCGGAGCCTGCGGAAGGCAGAGGGGGACGGGTTCGCCATATGGCGGACGCCATACAGATTCGGGAGGTGAAGCAGATATGAGCCATATTATTGTTGCATTTTCCAAGCGGGAGAATGCGGCGAACATCCGCAACATACTGATGCGCTCTGGTATGGACGTATCTGCTGTCTGTACGACCGGCGCGGCTGTGCTCCAGAATGCGGATACATGGAACGAAGGGATCGTGATATGCGGATGCCAGATGCAGGATATGCAGTATACGAGACTGCGCGAGCTGCTTCCGGAGCGGTTCGAGATGCTTCTTGTGGCGCAGCCGGACCGCTGGATGGACACGGAGCTTCCTGACGGAGTGGTCGGGCTGCCCATGCCGGTCAAGGTGTATGATCTGATCAGCTCTGTAGAGATGATGGCCGAGGCGATGGAGCGCCGGCGCAGGAAGCGCCGGTCCAGGGGGAAAGAGCGCAGCGCGGGCGACAGGGCTGTGGTTGAACAGGCAAAAGCGGTTCTGATGGAGCGGAACAATATGTCTGAGGAAGAGGCACACCGGTATCTCCAGAAATGCAGTATGGAAAGCGGGACAAATATGGTTGAAACCGCGCAGATGGTCCTTACGATCATGAATTAATATTTGACAAGAAAGGTTGCAGTAATTATGAAGTTTACGAAAATGCAGGGACTTGGCAATGACTATGTATATGTGAATTGCCTGAAAGAAAAGATAGAGAATCCGTCAGAGCTGGCGGTCAGGATCAGCGACAGACATTTCGGCGTCGGCTCGGACGGGCTCATTATGATCAATCCGTCTGATAAGGCTGATTTTGAGATGGAGATGTACAATGCGGACGGTTCCCGGGGAGAGATGTGCGGGAACGGGATCCGCTGTGTCGCAAAATATGTCTACGATTACGGACTGACTGATAAGACGAGTATTTCTGTAGAGACACTGGCAGGAATCAAGTATCTCGATCTGACTGTAGAGGATGGGAAAGTGAGCCTTGTAAAAGTTGATATGGGAAGACCGGAACTGGAGCCCTCGAGGATTCCCGTTGCGGCAGAAGGAGACCGGGCAGTGGACGAGCCGATCACAGTGAACGGGAAGGAGTACCGGATGACATGCATATCCATGGGAAATCCGCATGCGGTCGTATATGTGGACTGCGATGTGAAAGAACTGCCCCTGGAAGAGATCGGTCCCGGCTTCGAGAATCATGAAAGATTTCCGAAGCGTGTGAATACAGAGTTTGTCAGAGTGATTGACCGAAAAACAGTAGAGATGCGCGTGTGGGAGCGCGGATCAGGGGAAACTCTTGCCTGCGGGACAGGAGCCTGCGCCGTGGCTGTATCCAGCGTACTGAACGGCCTGACTGAGGATGAGGTGACAGTGAAGCTGCTCGGCGGAGATCTTCGCATACAGTGGGACAGGGAGAAGGATACGGTCTATATGACGGGACCTGCCGCTGTTGTATTTGACGGAGAGTGGAAGGAATAGAAGCGCACCGCAGTGAATAAAAGAGCTGAAGATCCCGGGGAACTGCACCCCGGTATCTTCAGCTCTTTATCATAACCTTTTGGCCATTTACACTAATATTTTCGAGGTTCTGGAAAACCCAGTCCCCGATTTCGGGAGAAAACCTGATGACTACCGGAATCCAGCAGCCGTGGACTGACAGATAAAGATACTGTCCTGATCTCACGCTGATGTTCTGCAGCTTTCTGTCATCAGTGATGTACATTTCTGTACCCGATTTTGCATTTAGTGTTCCAGTTATCATATACAGCAGCTCCTTTCCTGACATAATTTCAGGTATAAAATACCAATCGTCATTGAAGATAGTCTATAGAAGAAATATGAACATTTTGTGTCGTATAATATAAAATATTCAAAAGAATATGTGAAAAACATGTAAATTCAGAAAAAGAGCCAGAGAAAATTGATTGTATAGAAATTAAAAAAAGTACTTGATTTTTTCCCGCAGTCTGCTATAATAACCATGTTGCTTGTGACAAGCGACATAGTGTGATGCGGAATGGTGTAATTGGCAGCACAGCAGACTCTGACTCTGTTAGTAGGGGTTCAAGTCCCTTTTCCGTAGCTGGGAATTTGCGGAGAGCAGGTTCCCTATTTTATCGGAGTGTGGCTCAGCTTGGTAGAGCGCTACGTTCGGGACGTAGAGGCCGCAGGTTCAAATCCTGTCACTCCGATTTTTTTATGCAAAAAAATAGGTTTTCGCGCGTCGGACAGCCGATATTTAAACGAATGTTCGTGTTACCTGGTGCTGCCTCACAGACATAAATATCAGGAGGAAATCCTGCGCGTATGCTCCTGGCCGAAAATATCTATTGCGCGATACAAAAGAAAAGATGGTATGAAGAAAAGGATCACTGCTGTTTGAAAAGCGGTGATCCTTATTTTGTGTGATACGCCCGGCAGGCCAATCAGGTGCCGGGCTTGTAGATTGAAGCTCTGCATGCTAACATAGAGGCATAGATGTTTGAAAGGGATGAAAGCCATGAGACTGTTTGTTGCAATTCAGTTATCGGATGAGATGAAAAAGGCGCTTGTCGCCTGCATGCATGACCTGAAGAAGCAGGGGGTGGAGGGCAATTACGTGCCGGCGCAGAACCTGCACCTGACGCTGGCGTTTATCGGAGAATATGACGATCCGGCGAAGGTGAAGCAGGTCATCGAAAGTGTGCCGCTGCCGCAGTTCCGGCTTAGCCTGTCAGAGAAAGGGAACTTCGGGAATCTTCTATGGGCCGGAGTGAAAGGGAACCAGAAGCTGAAGACATATGTGAAGGAGCTGAGGGGTGCGCTGAGGGCGGCGGGCATCCCTGTTGACGAGGATAAGTTTGTCCCGCATATCACGCTGATCCGGAAAGCGGCGGCGAAGAAGGCGTATCAGGCGCATCTGCCCAAGGCGGAGATGACGGTGAAGAAGGTGTCGCTGATGAAGTCGGAGATGAAGAATGGGAAAATGGTGTATCGGGAGATGTGAGGGAACAAGGGAAAGGAGGGGGACGAAGCTGTTTCGTCCGAAGGAACTATGGAGAAAAAAACAAAATTTGGCGATCTTGTTTCAGGTGTTGGCAAAGGTGCCAGGGATTTGTTAAATAAATCAAAAAACGCTGCAATTCAATTGGCTGATCAGAACGACGATGGAAAGCTGGATCGAGAGGATGCTGCGCTGGTTGCAGAAGCTGTTGGAACAACGGTGAAAAAAGGGATGGAGACAATAAGAAAAACAGCGGACGAAACGGCACGAATGCTTGAGCTGAAATCTTTACAGCCGATTTTTCCGGATTCTTTGGCTGAGTCTGATTTCTTTATGCCAAAGTTTATACGAGTAGCTGAGAGGGATAAAAAGCATGCGGAAAGCGAAGTGTGCCAGGGATCTATTGGATTTATCTCTGAGCAGAAAGGTCTGATGATTGTGAATATTTTCCTGGATGCGATTGCAGCATTTGGGCTTACCTTCTATCCGGATGCAGACAGCGAATTTTATTATGTTGATCCAAGTGACAGGAACAATTATATAGCGTTAAACGAGTATTTCAGTCATTTGAAGATCGTCCGAATCAATGAATTACAGAAACTGGCACAGGAACTCGGGGCAAAACATTTTAAGGTTACTTATAAAGAGGAGCAGAGGTCATTATCTGAGAAGAAAGCTAATATCAGAGGGGATGCGAAAAAAGCTGTTTATGGAGAAGTTTCCGGTGAAGTGAATCGGAATTATACGGACAAAAAGTTTTCGACAGTAGAGGTTGCGGCAGAAATGTCTTTTCCCGGTCATGCGCCAACGGAGCCGAAACTGAAATATCTTAATAATGATCCGAGTATCAAGACGCTTATTGCTATGAGAATGGATGAAAAAGCGCCAATACTGCATCAGAAATTTATGCTGAAACTGAGCAATTCTTCCGGGATAAAAGAAAGCGAAGCGGTGAAAATTGATGCCGTCCTGAAAGGAATGAAATGTGCCGGTAATACAACGGTTGTAAGCGAAGTGCAGAATGAAGCGAGAAGATATTTGGAATATGAGATCAACTTTTGAGGGCATAAAGGTGGATTTACAGAAGATAAACGGAGAATTGCATATGAGAGCATATCAGATCAAGATTATTTTGAAAAATTCAAAACCTCCGGTATGGAGACGGTGTCTGATCCCGGCTGGGATCACATTTTCGCAGCTGGCGCTGATCCTGGAAGATGTCGTGGAATCGGAAAGATGCGCCGGGTATGAGTATGAATTTTACCAGGCGGGGGTCCGTGTGCGGGAATGGAAAGAGGGAGAACGTCAGGCGGCGACATATTACTATGATTTTCAGTGTGCTTCCGATACATTTATCGACAGCCTGGCAGACAAAGAAGCGTGGTTTACCTTCCGGCCGGGAGACGGACGGCAGTACAGAGCCGAGATTGAGAAACGCCTTTCTGAGGCGATCAGTCATCCTGTTATTATTAAAGAAAAAACAGGACTGCAGGAATGCGGCTGGAGAGACACGGACACTGTAAACTGGGAGCTGGAGCAGCGGTATCCGATCCGTTACGGCGAGCCGGATTACCGGACTTTTGAAGAGCTGCGGGAGGATGTAGAGCATTCTGACAGGGGACTTACCGGAGCGTGCTGCCCGAAGGATAAGACGGATAGAAATAATCCGTCCGGCAAAACGGT
>CALWQS010000157.1 GCA_944383745.1 uncultured Mediterraneibacter sp.
TCGAGGTGCTCGATCCCGAGCAGAACAGCACCTTCACGGATCATTACATGAATGTGCCCTACGACCTGTCCAACGTGCTCTTCGTCTGCACCGCCAACACAACGGACACGATCCCCGAGCCGCTTCTGAACCGTATGGAGGTCATCTCCTTCCCCGGCTACACCGCTGTGGAGAAGTTCCATATCGCCCGGAAGCACCTGCTGCCCAAGGCGCAGAAAGCGATGGGGATCACCCCTAAGATGCTCAAGCTCACCGACGGGGCGCTCCGCCGCATGATCGACGAATACACGATGGAATCCGGCGTCCGTGATCTGAAAAAGCTGATCGACACGCTCTGCCGCACAGCAGCGGTCAAGCTGGTGAAAAACGAAGGAACCTCCCTCACTGTGACGAAGACCAATCTGCCCGACTATCTCGGACGGAAGCAGCTCCACCACGAGCGTAAGCTGACGTCCCGTGTTCCCGGCGTCGTTACCGGTCTCGCATGGACCCGCGCCGGCGGCGAGATCCTCTTCATCGAGACAAGCCTCACAGAAGGCAAGGGAAAGCTGCTGATCACAGGCCAGCTCGGCGACGTAATGAAGGAGTCTGTGCAGATCGCCCTGACGCTTGTCAAATCGCTTTATCCGAAGGAGAGCAGAGTCTTCGAGGATCACGACCTGCACATCCACGTGCCCGCCGGGGCAGTGCCGAAGGACGGACCTTCAGCCGGGATCACACTGACCACAGCGCTTGCGTCGCTCGTCACGGGGAAAGCCGTGGGCACAGACTGCGCCATGACCGGCGAAGTCTCTCTCCGTGGCGGGATCATGCCTATCGGAGGACTTCCGGAAAAACTGATGGCCGCTCAGCGCGCCGGAATCTCAAGAGTATTCATCCCCGCTGAAAATGAAGACGACCTGGAGGACGTAGCCGAGGAAGTGAAGAAAAAACTGGAAATCATTCCGGTGAAAAAGGTATCCGACGTACTTGAAAGGCTTTTGAGATAGTACAGGAGCAGGACAAATATTAAGAAGGTAAAAGAAAGTAAGAGAAGATCCCCGCAGCAGCAGATCGGATTTTGCCGCA
This sequence comes from uncultured Mediterraneibacter sp., assembly GCA_944383745.1. Classification (GTDB taxonomy): domain Bacteria; phylum Bacillota; class Clostridia; order Lachnospirales; family Lachnospiraceae; genus Mediterraneibacter. The sequence continues at coordinate 1,069 of CALWQS010000157.1, forward strand.
GCGGGGACCTTCTTTTTTCATCCCTGCGCTTTTTATTCCATTTCTTCTCCTAGATAAAACACCCGGAAAAACATCTCCAGAGATTCGAACAGCTCGCGCTTCGTCTTCTGCAGTTCCCGGATCTTGAGGACGCTTCCAATCTCATCAAAGAAGAAATCATTCTCTTCATGGTCTACCTTCAGCTCCAGATTCCCTTCCTCATCAAAGACAACCATCAGGACGCCGCCCACGTCCTCTGTATACAGGACGCACATGATCTGCAGCTCCTGCTTTATTGCCTCCGGAAGCGCGTCGAACTCCGGGTTGAGATAAAATTTCTGTTCATATGCGTTTGCCGCGCATAATACGATCTCTTCGTTCATATAACTCCTCCTTCAGACATATCCGTACACTCCGCGCACGGACACCTCACCTGCATTAATTTTTTCTTCTGTCCCATCCTCACGGCGCACAATTAGCTCGCCTGCCGGAGTGATCCCGACAGCGTGCGCCTGATAGGTTTCCCTCGCTCCGATGACCCGCACATCTCGGTCTTTGTTCACGAGCATGGCGCTGTACTTCTCCATCAGGCCTGAGAGATCCTCCGTCTCAAGGAAGAGCTCATAGTTCTCTTCCAGCCGCTCCATGACCGCCGCGATAAGAGGCGCCCGCCTCACCGCATGTCCGCACTCCAGCCGGAGCGACGTGGCGGTCCCGCTTATCTCCTCCGGAAATTCCGTCATGTTCACATTGATCCCTACGCCCACGGTGACGTGATTGATGTAATCGATCTGAGCGCTCATCTCCGTCAGGATCCCGACCAGCTTCTTCCCGTTGACGATGATGTCATTGGGCCATTTGATCTGCACATGCGGGATCTCACCGCCCTCTGCCGCCAGACACAGCTTGATGCCCTCCGCCACGCTGCATGCCATGACGAGCGTGAGCATGGAAGCTTTGGACGGGGCAATGTCCGGGCGCAACAGGACAGACATGTAGATGCTGCTCCCCGCCGGGGAAGACCAGGAGCGCCCGCGCCGTCCCCTGCCCGCAGTCTGCCGGTCTGCCACCGCCAGCGTCCCGTGGGGCGCGCCCTCGTCCCCCGCCTGACGGATCCTCAGATTCGTCGAGTCTGTCTCTGTATAATACAGGATATTCCGCCCCGCCCAGCGGGTCTTCATCTGACTGTCCAGCTCTTCCTTCGTTATCACATCCGGGCTGTCCACGATATGGTATCCTTTATTGCGCACAGCCTCCACCTGATATCCCTCGTCCTGGAGCTGGCGGATGACCTTCCATACGGCGGTCCTTGAGACGCCGAACTTCTCGCTGATCTGCTGGCCGGAGACGTAGCCGTCCGCCTCCCGCAGCAGTTTTAAGATTTTGGTTTTCATCTGTGGTCTCCTTCTGCTTTCTGCACACAACTAATTATACATGAATTTTCCGGATTCTCAACTTGAAAAGAGACAGATCCAGATCGGAACTGTCTCTTTCTCACTGCAGGTTATGCTGACTTCCACCCACGCACGGCGCGCTGGCAGAGAGCCGAAAGACTACACTGCAAAATTTCCCGTATACAGCTGATAATATTTTCCTTTCGCCGCGATCAGCTCGTCGTGAGTGCCGCGCTCGATAATGCGCCCCTGCTCCATGACCATGATACAGTCAGAGTTCTTGACCGTGGACAGGCGGTGGGCGATGACAAACGTGGTCCTCCCCTGCATCAGAGCGTCCATGCCTGCCTGTACCAGCTTCTCGGTGCGGGTATCGATGGATGACGTCGCCTCATCCAGGATCAGCGCCGGCGGGTCCGCAACAGCGGCGCGGGCGATCGCCAGAAGCTGCCTCTGCCCCTGGCTGAGGTTAGAACCGTCGCCGGTGAGCATCGTGTCATAGCCGTCCGGCAGCCTGCGGATGAAGCCGTCCGCGTTGGCAAGCTTCGCCGCTTTGATGCACTCCTCATCTGTGGCGTCCAGCTTGCCGTAACGGATGTTCTCCATGACAGTTCCTGTGAACAGGTGGGTATCCTGGAGCACCATGCCGAGCGATCTTCTCAGATCCGGCTTCTTGATCTTATTGATATTGATGCCGTCATAGCGGATCTTGCCGTCTGCGATATCGTAGAAACGGTTGATCAGGTTGGTGATCGTCGTCTTGCCCGCGCCGGTAGCGCCGACAAAGGCGATCTTCTGCCCCGGTTCTGCATAGAGGCTGATGTTGTGCAGGACGATCTTGTCGTCGTCATAGCCGAAGTCCACATCGTCGAAGACGACGCCGCCCTCCTGCTTTGTATAAGTGACCGTCCCCTCGGCTTTGTGAGGGTGCTTCCACGCCCAAAGGTTCGTTCTCGTCGGAGATTCTGTCAGAATGCCGTTCTCATCCTCTTTCGCATTGACCAGCTCCACATACCCTTCGTCCGCTTCCGGCTCCTGATCCATCAGGTCGAAGACACGATGAGCTCCCGCCGCTGCATTGACGACAAAGTTGATCTGCTGGCTGACCTGCGTGATCGGGTTGGTAAAGCTCTTATTCAGTCCGACAAAGGTGACTACCGTGCCGATGGTGACGCCCGCCAGTCCGTTTATGCCCAGGACCGCTCCCAGGATCGCCACCAGCGCATAGCTGATCCATCCGATATTAGCGTTGATCGGCATCAGAAGGTTGGCGTAGCGGTTCGCCTTGTCCGTACTCTCTCTCAGCCTTTCATTCACCTCATGGAAGTCCTTCATCGCCGCTTCTTCATGGCAGAAGACTTTGACAACCTTCTGCCCGTCCAGCATCTCTTCGATAAATCCATCCACAGCCCCCAGATCGACCTGCTGACGGATATAATACCTTCCGGACAGCTTCGAGAAATTGGACGTCACAAGGAGCATGACGGCAGCCGTGAGAATGGAGATCACCGTCAGCGCAGGGTTCAGGATGATCATCGTGACCAGCGTCGCCGCCATGGTGATAACCGAGTTGATAATCTGCGGGATGCTCTGGCTCAGGAGCTGACGCAGCGTGTCAACATCGTTCGTATACACGGACATAATGTCGCCGTGTGCGTGCGTGTCGAAGTATTTGATCGGCAGGGCTTCCATTCTCCGGAAGAGGTCGTCTCTCAAGTGAAGCAGCGTCCCCGAATATCTTCAGCGTGACGACCATGATCGAACCGATCACGATCACAAGGAATACCACTGCAATCAGGAACATCGCGCTCAGGCGCGGACTGATGATCAGGCACATGGCAAAGCTGAACACAAGATTCAGCGGCGTGCGGACAGCCACACGGATCACCATCATAAACGCATTCTGAACATTGGTGATATCCGTCGTCATACGGGTGACCAGGCCCGGCACGCTGAATTTATCAATATTTGAAAATGAAAAGGTCTGAATGTTGGCGTAGATTGCTTCACGCAGGTTTGCCGACAGGCCGGATGCGGCGCTCGCCGCGTTCTTTCCTGCCATAGCGCCGAAAAGCAGGCTCATGAAAGCCATGACTACCATAAGCGCTCCGTAACGGCAGACAACCGGAAGGCTGCCCGCCTCAAGCCCCCTGTCTATAATGATCGCGGTGACAAAGGGCATCAGTATTTCCATGATGACTTCAAGGGCAGTCAGACCGATACAGAGAAAGG
>CALWQS010000158.1 GCA_944383745.1 uncultured Mediterraneibacter sp.
TTCCAGCTCACGAAAGACAGCACGAGGAACAGCGTCACCGGCGCCAGCAGGCTGTAAAAGAGCTGGGAAAGATATTTTCCGAAATAAGTCTCCAGCTGCTCCACGCCCTCCGCCGCCATCTGCACCACCTCGGAGGTTGTGACTTTCTCCCGGTAGGACGCGCCCAGCCGCAGAAGCTTTTCGTAAATCTTATCCCTCAGGATCCGCTTCACATCTACGGACGCGCGGTAAGACGCCCGGGACGCTCCCCGGTCGCAGGCAAAGCGGAGCGCCATTGCCAGCACGGCGGTCCCGCCGAACCGGACCGCACTAAGCCGCGTTACCTCCCGGAAAAGCGCCTGTTCCAGGAGCATGGCCGCACAGTAGATCATGACGATCTGACAGAGCAGGGAAAGCCACTGCCACGCCACCTGGTATACAATATATTTTTTCGCATGGGCCAATAAGTCCACGAGCCTTTTTTTGATCATCCGGTTTTTCCCATCCTTTCCCTCTGCTTTCTCTTTTCCCACACGCTGCACGCCACATGCCACAGCGCCAGCGCCGGATGATACAGCAGCATCCTCGGGCCTGAAAAGCGCATCACCTGCCGGATCTTCTCACGCATCTCCGGCTGATAGCAGTGCACCCTGCAGCAGCTGCAGAAAGTCTTCTGCTCCATAAAAGGGCATTTCTCACTGCGCAGCCTTGCATAATCGGAAAGCTGCCGGCATGCCGGGCACATCCTCCCGGTCTTCCCATCGTATCCCTCATGATGTTTCCGGCAGTACAGGCGGATCATCTCCTCCACAACGAGCTGCTCCTTCTTTCGTTTTGCTTCTGTATACTCTGTGCGCGCCGTCATTTTCTCTCTCATCCTGCCTCACTTTCCATACGGTATCCGGCAGGAACCGTTTTTATCCTTGTGAAAAAATACACATATTTGAAAACGATCAGGAACACAATAAAAATCCTGCCGTAAATATTGGGCATGGCCAGAAGCGCCAGCACAAGCATACAGGACGCCGGGATCAGCAGGCTGAATTTCGTCTTCAGCGTCATGGAGCGGTTTTTCACAAAACTCTCAAGATGCCTTTTGTACAGCTTTGTCCCGGTAAACCAGCGGTGGAATCTGTCGGAGCCTTTCGCCAGACAGAAAGACGCCAGCAAAAGAAAAGGCGTTGTCGGGAGTACCGGCAGCGCCACGCCGACAGCGCCGATTCCCATAGCGAGGAAGCCTGCCAGCAGCCAGATGATCCGAAAAGGGTTCTTTCGTTTCTTCATAATGGGGAAGTCCTTTCTGATTTTATTTTTGCAAAGTTAGTTTATACTAACACATTGCCCATATATGATATACCATCCAGAAACATTTGTTGTCAATAATGATTCTCAAAATCCATGTCTATTGATAATTTTTCTCGATTAGTTTTTCTTCGGATCAGACTGTCTTTCTCTTTTTGCTGATTTCCGTTCGATATATGGGTGTCAAAATTCTTGCCGCTCCACTGCAAATGTAGTAAGATGGACACAGGAACAGAAGGGAGGCGTTTTATATGGAATGGACCCCGCTTCCAATCGGAGTGGAAAATTACGAAGAGATCATTGAAAAGGGCTATTACTATGTCGATAAGACGCTGCTCATAAAGGACCTGATCGATCTGCGCGGAAAAGTCAATCTCTTTACCCGGCCGAGACGGTTCGGAAAGACACTGAATATAAGCATGCTGCGCTACTTTTTTGAAAAATCTGATGATGACCGGTCGCACCTGTTTTCCGGAAAGAAAATCATGGCTGCCGGTGCAAAATATACAGAAGAACTGGGACAGTACCCTGTGATCTCGCTGTCACTGAAATCCATGAAGCAGGCGGACTATGAATCTGCATTCCACTGCCTGAAAGAAGAGATTGCGAGAGAGTTTAAAAAACATCCTCAGATTATCCAAAATCTGAATTCTGAGGATGACCGCACAAAATATCAGCTTTTGATAAACCGTAATGCGGACGACGATGAGTATCTCACCGCCTTAAAATTTCTTTCCGAATGTCTGTATGCATTTTACGGACGCAGGACGGTCATCCTGATCGACGAATATGACGTACCACTGGAAAATGCGTATTTCAGCGGTTTTTATGACCGCATGGTATCGCTGATCCGTTCCCTTTTTGAATCGGCGCTGAAGACAAACGACACGCTGGAATTTGCCGTAGTAACGGGTTGTCTGCGCATCAGCAAGGAGTCCATCTTTACCGGTCTGAACAACCTGAATGTCATCTCGATCATGGATACCAGCTATGCGGAGCATTTCGGATTTACACAGAATGAAGTGGATCAGATGCTGAAACATTACGGACTGGAGCAGAATCAGGCGGCAGTCAGGACATGGTATGACGGATATCGGTTCGGTGAGACGGAAGTGTATAACCCATGGAGCGTCATCAGTTATGTAAACTCCTGTTATAAGGATAAAAATGCACTGCTCCGGCCTTACTGGTCCAACACCAGCTCCAACAGCATCGTCCGCACACTTGTGGAGCGCGCGGACCTCTCCGTAAAACAGGAAATCGAGGCTCTTATCGAGGGAAAGACCATCACCAAACCGATCCATGAAGACATCACCTATGACGACATGGACTCCACACAGGACAATCTGTGGAACTTCCTGTTCTTCACCGGCTATCTGAAGAAGATCAGCGAACAGCAGGACGGTGAAGATATTCTGGTGGAAATGGCGATCCCAAACAGCGAAGTGCGCTATATTTATAAAAACACTGTCCTGCGCTGGTTCGAGGAAAAGACAAAAGATAAAAATTTTTCTCTGCTCTATGAAAGCATCCTGAACGGCGACCGGGAAAAGATGGCTGAAATTCTCTCTGAAAACCTCATGGAGACGATCAGCTTCTATGATTATCAGGAGAGTTACTACCATGGCTTTCTCGCAGGAATGCTCAAAAACATCGGGAACTATATCGTCCTGTCGAACCGGGAATCGGGAAACGGACGCCCGGACATCCTGCTGAAGTACCCGAGCGTCAGGGGAAAGGCTGTCATTCTTGAGATCAAGATAGCGCATACCTATCAGGAACTGGAAAGCAAGTGTGACGAGGCGCTCCGGCAGATCGAAGAACAGAAATACGAGGAAGCGCTGAGGCAGGAAGGATATTCGAATATTCTAAAATATGGTGTTGCATTTTACAGGAAAGAGTGCATGGTAAAATAAAGCAATGCTGCCGCTCCCATGATCAGGGCGGCAGCATTTTTATTCTACAGCACTTTTTCACCACTCTTCACACAGTCAGGACAAATTTCTTTCCTTCAATAACCGTCACTCCCAGGGAGATCCCGTACAATTCCCGGATGCATTCCTCTGTGATCACCGCCTCCGGCGCCCCATGAACCGCCACCTGTCCGTCTTTCAGGCCGATGATCCGGTCTGAGAAGTGGATCGCCTGATTGATGTCATGGAGAACCATGATAATGGTGATCCCATACTCCTGATTCAGTTTCTTCACCAGCTCCAGGATCTCGATCTGGTAACGGATATCCAGATAGGTAGTGGGCTCGTCCAGGAACAGGATCTTCGTGTTCTGCGCCAGCGCCATGGCGATCCACACTCTCTGGCGCTGGCCGCCGGAGAGACGGCTCACTTCCCGGTCCCGGTATTTCAGGACATTGGTCACTTCCATGGCCCGCCGGATCAGCTTCTCATCCTCATCGCTGTGCCCCTGCATCATCTTCCTGTGGGGCGTGCGTCCGAAGGACACCAGCCGCTCTACTGTGATATCGTCCGCAGAGGAATTATACTGATGGACAATGGACACCCGCTTTGCAAAATCCTTCAGCCCCAGGTTCTGGATGTTCTTCCCGTGGAGGAAGATATTCCCTTTCCTGGGACAGAGGTTTTTGGTCATCAGGTTGAACAGGGTGGATTTCCCGCACCCGTTGGCTCCCATGATAGTGGTGATCTTTCCCTCTTCTATGGCAAAAGACGTTCCCTTTAAGACTTTATTCTTCCCGTAGGAAAAGAACAGGTCCCGAACCTCCATGGCTGGTTTCCTCTGTTTCGTATCAGGCTGCATACTTCTTCGACCTCCTTAACAGAATGATAAAGAACGGTCCGCCGACCACGCTCATGATAATGGACGCCGATACTTCGCGGGGCGCCGCCACGGTCCGGCCGATGGTATCCGCCAGCAGGAAGGTAAAGGCACCCGCCAGCATGGAGAAAGGCACCAGCGCCCGGTGGTCGCTTCCCACCAGCAGCCGCCCGATATGGGGCACGATCAGTCCCAGAAAGCTGATGGCTCCCACCACCGCTGTGGAGATGCTGGCAAGGAGCACCGCCACCAGGGAGATCAGGATCCGCATCAGGTTCACATTGACGCCAAGCCCTCTTGCCGTCTTGTCTTCCAGTGACATCAGGTTGCACATTTTTGTAAACAGCAGCGCAAGGATCAGACCTGCGATCACATAAGGGAGCAGGGTCTGCACATCCTCCCACGTCTTCTGTGTGATATTCCCTTCCACGATGGACGCCACGCCGGAGGAGTTTCCCCCGCTCATGGAGTTCAATGCGTCCGACAGGCCGGTGAACATGGCGCTCACCGCCACGCCTGTCAGGATGATGCGCAGCGGGCTTAAGCCCCCTTTCCACGACAGGCTGTACAC
>CALWQS010000159.1 GCA_944383745.1 uncultured Mediterraneibacter sp.
CCTTGTCCCCAGCCGTATCCATCCGGGCTGCTTCTACGGACTGCCCCAGTCTCCGCAGCTCTATAAGCAGCTGCTGATGTGCTCCGGATTCGACCGCTATATCCAGATCGCGAGATGCTTCCGCGACGAGGATCTGCGCGCAGACAGACAGCCGGAGTTCACACAGATCGACATGGAGCTCTCCTTTGTCGATGTGGACGATGTGATCGATGTAAATGAGAGATACCTTGCGAAGCTGTTCAAGGATGTGATGAATATTGATGTGCAGCTGCCGATCCAGAGAATGACATGGCAGGAGGCGATGGACCGCTTCGGTTCCGACAAGCCGGACCTGCGCTTCGGCATGGAGCTGACCGACGTAACCGACGTTGTGAGAGGCTGCGGCTTCGGCGTGTTCACGGGCGCGATCGAGAACGGCGGAAGCGTGCGGGGCATCAATGCAAAGGGGCAGGGCGCTATGCCGAGAAAGAAGATCGACAAGCTGACTGCATTTGTAAAAGACTACGGTGCAAAGGGACTGGCGTACATCGCGATCCAGGAGGACGGCACGGTGAAATCCTCCTTCGCGAAGTTCATGAGCGAGGAAGAGATGCAGAACCTGATCTCAGCGATGGGCGGAGAGCCGGGAGACCTGCTCCTGTTCGCTGCGGACAAGAACAAGGTCGTATGGGATTCCCTGGGAGCGCTCCGTGTGGAGCTGGCGAAGCAGCTTGAGCTCCTTGACAAGGATGAGTACCGCTTCGTGTGGATCACAGAGTTCCCGCAGTTCGAGTGGAGCGACGAGCAGGGACGCTACCTTGCCATGCATCATCCGTTCACCATGCCCATGGAAGAGGATCTTCCGCTTCTGGAGAAGGGCGAGCTCGGTAAGGTGCGCGCGAAGGCTTACGATATCGTGCTCAACGGAAATGAGATCGGAGGCGGAAGCGTCAGGATCCACCAGAACGACATCCAGGAGAAGATGTTCGAGGCGCTCGGATTTACGAAGGAGCAGGCGCACAGCCAGTTCGGCTTCCTGCTTGAGGCGTTCAAGTACGGAGTGCCGCCGCACGCAGGGCTTGCCTACGGCCTGGACCGCCTTGTCATGCTCATGGCGAAGCAGGACAGCATCCGCGACGTGATCGCATTCCCGAAGGTGAAGGACGCGTCCTGCCTGATGACAGAGGCCCCGACGCCTGCCGACGCGAAGCAGCTGGAGGAGCTGGGACTTGAGGTCGCGCCAGAGGAAGAGTAAGCGCGGGGCGGTTACGGGCTCCGCTCGTACCCAGGGACAGGCAGACGCCTCTTACATGCAGGCATGACGCGGCATCTGCCTGCCTCTGGGCACGGTAGAACAGTAACTCGAGAGAAAAAAGTCCTTGACAAATCAGACGGGGACAACTAGAATAAAAAACATCAAAAGCAAAAACCGATGAGAAAGAGGAGTAGGTTTTAAAAGAAATCACAGAGAGCGGCAGGCGGTGGGATTGCCGTATGGATTTTAATTCTGAATGGACTTTCGAGGGCGGTCTGAAATGAAAAGAGTAGGCGCCGCCGGGAACCGAACCCGTTATCAATCAGGAGCGTATGTTAGTACGTGAGAAAGTGGACACAGGTCAATTTGAGTGGTACCGCGATAATAAATGGAATTTATTACCGTCTCAAGCATTATGCTTGAGGCGGTTTTTATCGTTTAAAGACCCGATATTCCGCTGTCAGCAGCAGGACGGTTTATCAGGTATGGGAAGCCCCGCAGGCGAGTCCGGGATCGGACTTCCCGGGGAATCTCGGGGGATATCCGCCGGCCGGTCCGGAATCGGCTCCTTTGCTTTTGGAAAAAAAGAAAAAAGGAGAACAGTATTATGAAAAAGAAAGTATTGGCAGTAATCTTAGGAGCAGCAATGACAGTAAGCCTTGCGGCGTGCGGATCTTCAGGGAGAGACTCTTCCGCATCTGAAAACGGAGAGGGGTCCTACACGATCGGAATCTCCCAGTTCGCCGAGCACGGCTCTCTGGATAACTGCAGGGAAGGATTTATACAGGGGCTTGCAGAGGAAGGTATCGTGGAAGGAGAGAACCTGACGATCGAGGAAGGAAACGCCGCGTCGGATGCAGGGACGGCAAGACAGATCTCGGACGGTTTCGTATCGGACGGCGTGGATCTGATCTGTGCGATCGCGACACCGAGCGCGGAGGCTGCCTATGTATCAGCAATGAACGCAGATATCCCGGTTGTCTATACAGCCGTCACGGACCCGGCCGCCGCCAAGCTTGCGGATGAGGAAGGAACCCCGGTCGGAAATGTGACCGGAACGAGCGACGAGCTTCCCGTGAAAGAGCAGCTTGAGATGATCCGGGCGATCCTCCCGGATGCGGAGAAGATCGGAATCATGTACACGACCAGCGAAGTAAATTCCGTATCTGCCCTAGAGACGTACAAGGAACTGGCGGGAGACTACGGATTCACGATCGTAGAGTCAGGCGTGACGCAGACAGCAGACATTTCTCTCGCGGCGGATAGTCTTCTCTCGGAGGTGGACTGCCTGACAAACCTGACAGACAATACAGTGGTCAATTCTCTGGCGACGATCCTTGACAAGGCAAACGAGCAGAACATCCCTGTATTCGGAAGCGAGATCGAGCAGGTGAGAAAAGGCTGCCTTGCGGCAGAGGGACTCGACTACATCGAGCTCGGGAAACAGACCGGAAGGATGGCGGCGAAGATCCTGAAAGGCGAAGCAGAAGCGTCCGAGATGAATTACGAGACGATCACTGAGCCGGGGTTCTATGTGAACCTGGCAGTGGCGGAGCAGTTCGGGATCACGATCGACGATGCGCTTCTGTCAACAGCGGTGGAGAGCTTTGACAGCATCGGAGAATAACAGAGTGCGGTTAGATGTGAACAGCCGCATAACAGACAGTGAGAAGAAAAATACCGGCAGATGCATATGTCTGCCGGTAAAGTATGAAATGACAGCCCGCCCGGCGGGCGGATGACCGGAGGCATATTTATGGGTATCTATGTAACAATTTTAGAGCAGGGACTGATCTACGGGATCCTTGCGCTCGGAGTGTATATCACATATAAGATCCTGGATTTCCCGGATCTGACCGTAGACGGCAGCTTTCCTCTCGGGGCGGCGCTCACAGCGACAATGATAACAAACGGGGTGAATCCCTATGTCACGCTGCCTGCATCGTTTCTCATCGGCGCGGCGGCGGGAGTCTGCACCGGACTGATTCATGTGAAGTTCAAGGTGCGCGACCTGCTGTCGGGAATCATTATGATGACCGCGCTCTGGACGATCAATCTCCGCCTGGCGGGGACAGCGAACGTGCCGATCTTCGGGGAAGACAGCATTTTCGAAAATTCATTGACTGACGGGATCTTCAAAGGGAGCCTGGGCACGTATAAAATATTGATCATCGTGCTCGTCATCACAGTGCTCAGCAAGATCCTTCTGGATCTTTATCTTAAGACAAAATCAGGATTCCTGCTCCGCGCGGCGGGAGATAATGACGTGCTTGTCACATCTCTGGCGAAGGACCAGGGCAATGTGAAGATTCTCGGCCTTGCCATTGCCAACGGTCTTGTTTCCCTGGCAGGCTGCATTTTCTGCCAGGAGCAGAAGGTGTTCGAGATCTCCAGCGGTACCGGCGCGATCGTGATCGGGCTTGCCAGTGTGATCATCGGAACGAGCCTGTTTAAGAAGCTGACGTTCATGAAAGCGACGACCGCAGTGCTGATCGGCTCTGTGATCTACAAGGCCTGCGTTGCGGCGGCTCTGAAATTCTTCGAGCCCCAGGATATGAAACTGATCACAGCGGTCCTGTTCCTGATCATCCTGATCATCGGCATGGAGCGCAGGAAGAAGGTGAAGAAAAATGCTTGAGTTCAAGGGAATTGACAAATATTATAATCCGGGCACGGTAAATGAGATGTGCCTTTTTGAAAACTTTAATCTCAAAATCAGCGACGGTGAGTTCGTCTCGGTCGTCGGGAGCAACGGATCGGGAAAGACGTCCATGCTCAATCTCCTCTGTGGAAGTATTCCTGCAGACGCCGGACAGATCATCATGAACGGCGAGGATATCACGAACAGGAAGGAATATAAGAGGAATAGGAAGATCGGACGTGTCTACCAGAACCCGGCGATGGGAACATGCCCGTCCATGACGATCCTTGAGAACATGTCTCTTGCGGATAATAAAGGAAAGTTCTACGGACTGAGCCGGGGGATCAACAGGGGAAGACGAGAGCATTACAGAGAACTGCTCAGCCAGCTGGGACTGGGGCTGGAAGACAAGATGGATATCAAGGTCGGCTCTCTGTCCGGCGGGCAGCGCCAGGCGATCGCGCTTCTCATGGCGGCCATGACGCCGATTGATTTCCTGATTCTGGACGAGCATACGGCAGCCCTGGACCCGAAGACAGCGGAGCTGATCATGGGGCTGACAGATAAGATCGTGAAGGAAAAGAAGCTGACGACGATCATGGTGACGCATAATCTGCGCTACGCCGTGGAGTACGGCAGCAGGCTCCTGATGATGCATCAGGGCGAGATCGTGATGGACCTTTCGGGGAAGGAGAAGGCGGAGCTTAAGGTGGATGATATCCTCGACAAGTTCAATGAGATCAGTATCGAATGCGGAAA
>CALWQS010000160.1 GCA_944383745.1 uncultured Mediterraneibacter sp.
TATTCGGTAATGGTTAGACACCAGGAAAAGGCAATAGTAAGAGAAAGGAAGTGCCGATAATCGGAACAGCAGCGATCGTAAGCGTTTTTATCATATATGTGTTGATCGCATATTTCAGAGAACATCACGGACCTGAGACCAGGGACAAAAAGTAGAAGCAGAGGAGATGGAATTGCTGCGGCAGTCAGCGATACAGCAGTTACAGACATTGGAAACGATAAGCTTGAATAATCTGCCGAAATTAGGAAAGTAAAAACAGGGAGGTTCGTCAAATGAACAGATGCCTATGGTGTACATGCAATGATAAGATGATCCGCTACCATGATGAAGAGTGGGGAGTTCCGCTTCACGATGATCAGAAGCAGTTCGAGTTCCTTATGATGGAAGTCATGCAGTGCGGTCTGAACTGGAATATGATGATACAGAAGCGGGAGATTTTCCGGGCCTGCTTTGATAATTTTAACTTTGATAAAGTGGCAGAGTACGGAGAAGATGATATTGAGCGCATCCTGAGCACAGCCGGTATGATCCGCTCCAGAAGGAAGATCGAGGCTGTGATACATAACGCACGCTGTTTTCAGAAGATAAGAGAGGAATTTGGCTCTTTCAGCGAATACATCTGGAGCTTTACAAAGGGAAAAACCTATCTCTATAACGGGCATCAGAAGGGCGAGATACCGGCAAGGAATGGCCTGTCGGATAAAGTGAGCGGGGATCTGAAAAAAAGAGGCATGAAATACATGGGTTCCATTACTGTTTATTCCCATCTCCAGGCGTGCGGGATCATCAATGACCATCAGGATTCCTGTTTCAGGTATGCGGAGCTTCTGGAGATATCGGATGCGGTTCACAGGAGAAGGGATAAGGAGTAAGAAAAGTTGTGAGGGAAAGGCACGGCAAAGCAGATGAGTTTTATTTTTGAGGGGGCTGAGTATGATCAGAAAAATGCAGACTGCAGATATAGACAGGATCGCGGAGATCTGGCTGGATACAAACCTGAAGGCTCACGATTTTATACCAGCGGAATACTGGGAAGGAAATTATGGAACTGTAAGAGAAATGATCTCCCAGGCAGAAGTGTATGTATATGTAGATGAGGACAATGATGAGCTCCAGGGTTTTATTGGTCTGGATGGAGAATATATCGCAGGAATTTTCGTCTGGAGTGAGGCGCAGAGCCGGGGGATCGGAAGGCGCCTCCTGGACCGTGCGAAGGAGGAGAAAAGGAAACTGACCTTGAATGTATATGCGCGGAACCCAGGAGCAGTCCGGTTCTATCAGCGGGAGGGATTCCGGATCGCGGAGGAAGATACTGCCGAGGATACGGGCGAAAAAGAATACCTGATGTGCTGGGATGCAGAGAATGTCCGGACAGGAGAGGAATATTTGTGACTGAATGAAAAAATAGAAATAAGCAGAGAAAGGAAAGAAAAGAAAAATGAATTTTCAGGTAATGAGAGCAGCAGAGACATGGCAGCAGGCAGGCGCATATTATGTGCGCATTCAGGCGATGGCGAGGCAGCACCATATCACTCTGCGGGAGGAGTTCGACGAACACGATACTCCTGATACAAAATATATTGTCGTACTTGACGATGACTTTCCGGTTGCCACCTGCCGGCTGTATGAGCTCCCGGAGGAGTCAGACGGAGAAGGCGCACCGGTTCGGCCTATGATGTTCGGGAGGATCGTCGTTCTCCCTGAGTACAGGAAGCAGGGACTTGGACGTCTTGTGGTTACTGAGGCTGAGAAGTGGGCCGCCGAGCTGGGCTGCAGAAAGGCAGTCCTCGACAGTCGGGATGTGGCGGTCGGCTTCTATGAAAAGCTGGGCTATACGGCGGATTACAGCAGGATCGTGAAAGGGTGGGCGTTTAACTGCATTCATATGGAGAAGATGCTGGACGAAGAGGATCGGTGAGTGGTTCTGAGGATTGGAAAGCCTGTGAGATGCAGGGAAGACGGATGCTGAGACTAAAAAATAGGAGGACAAGAAAAATCCACTGTATCGATTTGACTTTTCGTACAGTGGATTTTCAACTTACTACATCCATGGGACTTACCTCCTTATTTAGTTTTATCTATTTAAAACTATTCTCTTGAATAGTGTTTTCTGATTTTTTAAATTACCTTCCCATTGGACTATACCTCTTTTCTTTAGAATTTCGGAATTAGGATTAAGTTTTTGGTGGTCCGTCCTCCTTTTCTTTTGATGGTTATATAATAACTCACAATGTTTAAAATGTCAATATAAAATCTGATAAAAAATATATTAAAAATAAATATTCAAAATATTCAGAAAAATAAAGGCGCGGTGGAATAGACAAATTGGAAAATATTTTGACCGGAGAGAGGATTGAATATAGAATAGATTCAAGAATATAACAGGAGAAAAGTCATGAAAATTGCAGTTTTATCAGATACTCACGGCCTTCTGCGGCCGGAGGTCCTGCGGATCATCGGGGAGTGCAGTGCGGTGATCCATGCGGGCGACATCAATTCGCAGAAGATCATTGATGAAATGAGAGCGGCAGCAAAGCCGGACGTGCCTTTCTATATTGTGAGAGGCAACAACGATAAGGAGTGGGCAGAGTATCTGCCGCATCATCTGGAGTTTACTCTGGCGGGGATTAATTTTTACATGGTGCACAATAAAAAGGAGCTTCCGGAAGATCTCGCTGACCGGCAGATCATCATATTCGGCCACTCTCACAAATATTTTGAAGAAGGAAAGGAAGGGCGGCTCTGGCTGAATCCGGGAAGCTGCGGGAGACGGAGGTTCAATCAGGACATCACTCTGGCGGTGCTGAACATAGAGGATGGAAAATGGAGTGTGAATCGGATTGATATCGCGCATGAATCAGGGACATCCCGCGGAAAGGGCGGAGTGAAAAATGCAGGAAGCGGCAGCGGAAGGCTCATGGAACGGATTCCCATGCCCGATGAAAAAGATCTGCTGAAGGTGATCACTCAGATCATGAAGCGGATGGACAAAGGGCAGGATGTGACCAAAATTGCCGGAGACATGAAGATCGATCCGGGGTTTGCCGAGCAGATCTGCAGGATCCGGGTTACTCATCCCGGCGTGACGGCGCACGGGATTCTGGATAAAGTGGAGGTGAACAGGACGGGGAGATGAGTATGGAAATGAATATGAGGAGAAAGGTTTTCCTGGTGATAACGATCGTGTGCATGGCGGCCATTTTTCTGTTTTCTTCGCGGACCGGGAAAGAGTCGACTGGAGATAGTTATTTTGTGGGAAATATGGTGGGCGAGATCTTTGTGCCGGGATTTGACGAGTGGAGCGCACAGGAGCGGCTTGAATTTGCAGAGAAGATTGATCATCCGGTGCGTAAGACAGCACATGCTATGGAGTATGCGGTGCTGGGGCTTCTGACTGCCGGCGCATTTATCGGCAGACGGACAAGCATCCGTGCCGGGATCCTTGTACCGTGGTGCATTGCCTCAGCCTACGCCGCGACGGATGAAATCCATCAGCTGTTTGTCCCCGGGAGAAGCGGGCAGGTGTCGGATGTGCTGCTGGACAGCTCCGGGGTGCTGGCAGGACTGCTCGTACTTGCTGCGGTGAGGCTGTTCAGGCGGAGACGGAGAGAGGCGAGCGGCAGTGCACATGTGGAATGAACCGGCGGTAACTGTTCAAAGCTGGCTGACGCCCGCATACGAGCACTAACAGCCGATGTCAAGAAAACAGAGTGCGATCTAATTTTTCTATTGACAACACAAAAAATTGCGCTATAATAGAACCGAATTGTAAAAAGCCAATGCAAGGAACAGGACAGGACTTCCGATGCAGAGTGTTTTCAGAGAGTTCCCGGGAGGTGCGAGGGAACAGCACGGCAGTGAAGCCATCACCTGCGAGCAGTCAGGGAGAAAACGCAAGTGAGTAACCCGGACCGGGATTCCACCGTTATAAGGAAACCTGTTAATCCGCAGCAGGGAAGTATCCGGACATCGCACCGCTGAAAGGCTTGGAGAGATGAGCGGGAGCGCCCCCAAAATGTGGACGACGGGAATGAGAGACCGGAAAATACCGGTAAAAGAAGTGGTAACGCGGAGAGAATATTTCGTCTTCTGACAGAGCAATCTGTCAGGGGACATTTTTTATTCCCGCGAGCAACGAGCCAAGCGGACATGCTGGCATGTCCATTTGGCGACTGCCGCGAGGGTCAAATACCACGATGCTTGCATCGGGGGATTTGACTTTACAGAAAGCCTCCGGACTTTACTAGAGCGCGGGCTCTTCTACAGAATAAAAGTCCTCCTTGCTCTTTTACATTCGGGAATGCGGAAGCATTCTTGCAGCCTTCAGTTTTACATCACAAAGGAGAGTGGAGAATTATGAACACATTAGTAATCGTACTGATCGCCGCTGTCTGCCTGATTGCGGCATACACGCTTTACGGGCGGTGGCTGGCGAAGAAATGGGGGATCGACCCGAAGGCGAAGACGCCTGCAGTCCTTCACAACGACGGGCAGGATTATGTCCCGACGGACGGCTGGACGGTATTTGCGCATCAGTTTTCATCTATCGCGGGCGCGGGCCCTGTCACCGGAGCGATCCAGGCGGCGGCGTTCGGCTGGCTGCCGGTCCTTCTGTGGATCATCCTGGG
>CALWQS010000161.1 GCA_944383745.1 uncultured Mediterraneibacter sp.
GCCCTAAAATAGCGTTTGCAAAAAGACGGAGGCAATCTCCGATAGAATTACGGCTTGAAAAAGTCCGTATTCTGCGGGATTGTCTCCGTCTTGTTTGTCAGGAGTCAAAAATCGGTATTAACCGACAGCCCTTTCTATCTGTCTGCAGGTACAGGTCAGATCGATTGAGATGTCCTGCCTACGGCAGCAGGAAGGCATACATCACGACAAAGTGGCATGCGCTTCCGCCCATAACAAAGAGATGGAAGATCTCGTGACTTCCGAAGTTTTTATGTCTGCTGTTGAAGATCGGAAGCTTCAGCGCGTAGATGACTCCGCCCACTGTGTAGATGATCCCTCCTGCGAGCAGCCAGCCGAACGCTGCCGGCGACATATTGTTCAGGATCTGAGTGAACGCCAGGACACAGGTCCAGCCCATTCCGATATAGAGTACGGAAGAGACCCATTTCGGGCAGTAGACCCAGAATGCCTTGATCAGGATCCCTGCGATCGCGATTGCCCATACGATGGAGAGGAGTATGATTCCCGTCTTCCCCTTCAGGACGATCAGGCAGACCGGTGTGTAGCTTCCGGCGATCAGCACCGAGATCATCATGTGATCGATTTTTTTCAATATGGTATTGATTTTCGGTGAAATATCAAATGTATGGTAGCTTGTACTCGCCGCATATAAAAGGATCAGGCTTGCTGCATAGATCGCAAGCGAGATGATATAAATCCTGCTGGGCTCATGCGCTGCCTTGATCAGCAGCGGAACCGCTGCGAAGATGGCCATCAGCATGCCGATGAAATGAGTGATCGCGCTTCCGGGTTCTTTGATATGATGTTTTCTGTCCATATATATGCACCTCCCTAATGCATGAAACAACACGTGGTTTTAAAAACTACATTAAGCATATGCATATACTACAACATATATTCAAAAAAATCAACACTTAAATTCGAGACTTGCATAAGCGGGCTGGCGCAGGCGGTATGCCTGCATCAGCCGATAACAAAAGAAAACCGGGGTTCCCCGGCTTTCTGTAAAATGGTTCTCTATTCTGTTCAGCGGATCACGGTTCCGGTCTTTCCCTTCAGCGCATCCTTTACCTTGTCGAACGAGGTGATATAAGCACAGCGTCCTTCGCGCTCCTCGATGAACTCGACGGCGGCCTTGAACTTCGGAAGCATGTTGTAGATTCCGAAATGTCCCTGCTCCATATATTCCTTCGCCTGCTGTACGGAGATCTCGCCAAGCGGCTCTTCGTCGGGCTGTCCGAGATTGATGCACACCTTTTCCACGTTTGTCAGGATGATGAGCATATCCGCGTTGATGCCCTCTGCCAGCTTGCCGGCTGCCAGATCCTTCTCGATAACGGCGCTGGCGCCCTTCAGATGATTGTCCTGCTCAAGGACCGGGATGCCGCCGCCTCCGGCAGCCACAACGATCTGGTCGGCGTCGAGCAGTGCGTTCACCGCATCCAGCTCTACGATCTTTACCGGGTTCGGGGCGGATACGACACGGCGGAAGCCTTTGCCGGCCTCTTCGATGACGTAATTGCCCTTCTTTCTTTCTTCATTCGCTTCCTGCGCGTTCATATAGCGGCCGAGCACCTTCGTCGGAGTGTAGAAGGCGTCGTCATAAGGATCTACGATGACCTGGGTGAGCACGGTGCTGACTGTGCGGTAGATCCCGCGGTTTAAAAGCTCTTCGCGGATCCCGTTCTGCAGGTCATATCCGATATATCCCTGGCTCATGGCAGAGCACACAGACATGGGGCAGGCGGTATATTCCGGATGCGCCTTGGCGAACTCATTCATCGCTGTGTGGATCATGCCGATCTGCGGCGCGTTGCTGTGGGTGATCGCAATCTGGTATCCCTCCTCGATCAGGTCGGCGATACATTTTGAGGTATGTTTTACTGCTATTTTCTGTTCGGGAAGCGTGGTCCCCAGGGCGCGGTGTCCC
The DNA here is from genome assembly GCA_944383745.1 of uncultured Mediterraneibacter sp. GTDB lineage: Bacteria > Bacillota > Clostridia > Lachnospirales > Lachnospiraceae > Mediterraneibacter. Next base: position 1,952 of record CALWQS010000161.1, read on the forward strand.
AAAGCTACTACAACTCGTTTTTTCATCTTATCTATTTCCTTTCATTTCTTAGAATTTCTATGTTCACGTTCACCATAGAGTATACGAAAAGTTTACTATCATTTCCTGCAAAAATCAACCGCAGACTTGCAGATACTGCAGCACGGACAAGGCCGCTGCGGCGATAAAAAGAGCGGACAGGACAAGGCACAGAAGGACGCGTATATTCTTTTTCAGCTTTAAGAAGAGATCCGTAATCCGGGGCGCCAGGTAATACAGGAAGGCACAGCCGAGGATAGCTGCGCTTACAGACCCGCCTGCGTATACTCTTCCGTCAAGATTCAGCAAATACCCGCTGTAATCCCAAAGGCGGTATCCCAGCCAGAACTCGCCCGCCAGGCTGGCGAGATATTCTATCACTGTGTAGCTTATAAAGTTCAGCAGAAATACCAGCGCCGGCTTGTCGTAAAAATGTTTTACTGCGAGAAGGATAAGGATGCCGTACAATCCGTAAATGGGCAGCCATGGCGCGAAAGGCGTGGGCGCGTCCGGGAGGGCGCCGTTAGCAATCAGGTGGATCACCGTCTCGCCCGCATATCCAAGCAGAGAAAATGCATGGAACAAAAATACGAGAGAGAGGAAGCTGTATTTCCGGTCTGCCTTTACCGGCGAGCGCACCGCGCGGAACGGAGGCTGCACGGAAAAGAGAAAGACAGGATATTGTTCCGGTGCAAAATAAGAAATTTTCGTATAAGGCCCTCTCGAATCGTCATACAGCGCCTTGCTGATGAGAAGCTCGTCCTCGGACGGCACATGCTCCAGGTAGGAGTCGTTTAAACACTCATAGCGGGGCGAGCGGGAGAGAACATAGTTCCTGCGCAGCGTCAGATAGAGCTCGGCCTCGCAGCCGGTAAGATAAGGGTTGACGAAAGCCAGGTCCAGTATGCCGAACGTCAGGACGGCGAGGATCTTCCAGCCGAGAAAAGAAAGATGCAGGCGGAAAAGCTTCCATTTATTCCGGTTCATCAGCTGCTTCGACAGGAAGAAAGCATTCTTCCGGCTTATCTTCGGATTTTCCGCGAGAATGAACGGGATCATCCGATATTCATAATATTTTATGATCCCGCCGATCAATGTCAGGTTCCAAAGCACCTGGAAGAAGGAACGGCAGAACATGATCCACACCGGTCCTGCAAGACAGCGCAGCTTGTAAAGGCAGAAAATCTTGGAGATCGGCGTTTTCCTGTAGCTGTGCTGCTCGAGGAAGAAACGCTTTTCTCCGACGATGAGCACATTGCCGATGAAAAGCTGGTAGCATAGAGCGGTGAGTACGCCGAGGATCAGGAAGAAGGTGGAAGCGTCCCAGCTCTCGGCGATATAGTTGTTGACGGCGCGCAGCAGAGAGATCACTGCCGAAATGCCGGGAGAAACAAGATCGATCAGAAAATCGACGGGAAAAGCATGGTCTGACGCGAAAAAATCAGAGACAGCGGTGCCGCCCAAAAAGTTCTGAAGCGTCTCAATGACGACCTCGGAGTTGGCGGAATCCGGCGAGAACGGCCCTGCTATCAGCAGGGTGCTGCCGGGATTGACGGCATGGGCGCCGATAAAGGTCGTTGAGGCAGGGTAAGCGCTCGTGAGCAGGGCTATAAGGAAGCAGACAGACACAACGGTCCAGTAGTTCTGCCTTAATCCTGTGCGTACTTTTTTCTTAAGCGTTTTTTGCTTCCACATATCATTCCCTCCAGACTGCTTTTATTTCGACTGATACCATCCCCACATATACAGCGCGGGAAGGAGACAGCTGAAAAGCCCGGAGATGCTGAACCCGCCTGACACTGCGGAAAAGCAGAGGCTTCCCAGGATATAGAGGCAGTACAGGATACCGAGGATCAGCACTGCCTTCCGAGATCTGTACATCACGCCGGCAATACCCGCCGCCAGCTCAACGCAGGCGCCGATCAGAGAAAATGTGTAAACGCCGACCGGATAATTCGTCAGTCCCTCAGCCTCCATCACACTGGTCATGGAACTGTAGGTAAGTATGGCAATAGAACCGTAAACGACGGAAATTGTGCTGAAAATGATAATAATAATAGAAACAACATGCAGCAGTCTGCTCTTCTTCATAGATAACCCTCCATATGGCTGATAAAATTTGCGGCAAATAAATATGCTAACAGTATATCACACCTGCTGTGTCCGTGAAAAGTAAAAATAACCAAAAAAGTAAATGTGAACGGCTGGAAAATTGAACTAAATTGTGCAATTAGCAGAAAACGGGATTCCTTTATGAAAAACATTGTGAAAAAATGTTAAAAACGTTAAAATAACTATAAGTTGGGTTGTTACTGATAATGCAGGCAAGACCAGATGTTCGTGTGGAGGTAAACAGGTGGACGTCTGGCCTTTTTTGTTTTTCGTGACAAGCCTTCAATACACATTATTAAAGAATGGGAGGTAAAACATGAAGAAGCGCAATTTAAGAGGAGTAGGCGCAATGGCGATGGCGGCGGTGCTGACGCTTGGCATGGTGCCCGGTACGGTGTACGCTGCAGGTCCGCAGGTCAGGGTTGCTTCGGATTCAGACGTGCAGATGAGTTCTGATCCGGAAGCTGTCTATGTGAACAGCTATTCCGGAACAGAGCGCTCGGAGAATTTCAATGACAACTGGAAATTCTA
>CALWQS010000162.1 GCA_944383745.1 uncultured Mediterraneibacter sp.
CGCTGCTTTTGTCCATGTCGCTGCCCATGGTCATCTCCATGATGGTGAATTCTCTTTATAATATCGTGGACAGTTTTTTTGTGGCCATGATCAGCGAAGACGCCATGACAGCACTCTCTCTGGTCTATCCGATTCAGAACTTTATCAATGCGGTCGCCATCGGATTTGGCGTGGGAATGAATGCGGTGATTGCCTATCACCTGGGGGCACAGGAACACGGGAAGGCCAACCAGGCGGCAACCATGGGATTTGTGTTATCGCTGGTTCACGGTGCGGTTATGATGGTGGGCAGCATCACCGTCATGCCGGTGTTTTTGCGGATGTTCACGGCAGATGAGCGGGTCATCGGCTATGGTATCCGGTATTCCCGGATAGCCTTTGCCTTTTCTCTCATCATCGTGACCAGTCTGGCCTTTGAGAAGATCTTTCAGGCAGTAGGGCGGATGAAAGTGACCATGGGCGGCATGATGGCCGGCTGTATCACCAATATCATCCTGGATCCGGTCCTGATCTTCGGACTTGGGATGGGAGTCAGCGGCGCGGCGGTCGCCACCGTCATATCCCAGGGAGCCTCAGCCTTGTGGGTCTTTCACTTCCTGACAGGAAAGAAGGCGCTGCTGCGATTAAAGAGACGGTCTGTACGCCTGAGAGGAAGCCTCGTAAAGGAGATTACCCTTCTGGGTACATCCGGTTTTGTCATGTCAGTCACCAACGGTCTGGTCCAGATCGTCTGCAACGCGGTTCTGTCCAGGAGCGGAGGGGATCTCTATGTGGGAATTATGACTGTCATCAATTCCGTGAGAGAGATCATCAACATGCCGCTGACCGGGCTGACGTCGGGAGCCCAGCCGGTGATCGGCTATAATTACGGCGCGAAGTGCTATGACAGAGTGAAAAGCGCGGTCAGATTCATGACGGTATGGAGCATCGTATTTTCTCTCGCTGTGTGGGCGGTCATCTTTTTCGAGCCGCGTTTCTTCATGCATCTGTTCACGCAGGAGAGCGAACTGATCCGGGAGGGGATTCCCGCGATGCGGATCTACTTCTGCGGGATCTTTATGATGGCTCTGCAGTTTGCCGGACAATCTACTTATGTGGCGCTCAACCGCCCGAAACAGGCAGTATTCTTTTCGCTTCTGAGGAAGGTGATCATCGTGGTGCCGCTGACGATCCTTCTGCCGATGCTCGGCGGGCTCGGTACGGACGGCGTGTTCCTTGCGGAGCCGGTGTCAAATGTGATCGGAGGGACCGCGTGCTTTGCGACTATGCTCGTTACAGTGTGGCCTGCGCTTAAGGACGGGAGAGAAGACGCTCCATCGTAAAATGATGAAAATAAGTTCATGAGAAACCATAGAAAAAGGCGTCCGCCTGACGGCAGCGGACGCCTTATCATTCTCTATATACTCAAATTAAGCAAGTGAATCTACAGCTTTTGTTAAACGAGCGATCTTTCTGGAAACAGTGTTCTTGTGATAAACACCCTTGCTTCCTGCCTTAGAGATCTCAACGATCGCTGTGCGAAGCGCAGTCTTAGCAGCCTCAGCGTCTTTCTGAGCGACAGCAGCCTCAACCTTCTTAACAGCAGTCTTTACTTTAGACTTAATTGCTTTGTTTCTTGCAGCCTTTGTCTCGTTTACTAAAATTCTCTTCTTAGCAGACTTAATATTAGCCAACTTGTACACCTCCAAACATAATATGAAATTCAAATGTGAATGAATGTACAGCGGCAGATTCGGACACGGACGCTCTGCCGGAACATACTCATTTATTTTATGCCAAGTAGAAAGGGTTGTCAATACATATTTTGAGAAATAATGCAAAAACTGTAACCACAGTAAAGAGTGAAAAGCGAGGGCGAGACATGGTAAGGAATTATAGTGTGAGAACGGATCTGGCGTTAGAGGAAAGGGAGCGGTTCGAGTCGGACAATGTAGAGATCCCGGGGGTGATACTGGAAGAGAATTATGACGAAGAGAGGGAGATCCGCGTGACAAGGGTGCAGATCGAGACGGAGAACGGGGCGAAGGCGATGGGGAAGCCGGTCGGCACATACCTGACTCTGGAGACTCCGAATCTTGCTGTTCCCGATGATGAAGAGCATATGGAGATCGCGGGCGAGCTGTGCAGGCATCTGAGGGAGCTGATCGAGAAGAATGAACGCCGCGCGGGAGACGACTTGTCTGTTCTCGTCGTGGGGCTGGGAAACAGGGAGGTGACGCCGGATGCGCTCGGCCCTTATGTAGTGGATCACCTGTGCGTGACAAGGCATATTGTGAAGGAGTATGGGAAATATGCCATGGGAATGGAGCACGCGAATCTGATCAGCGCGGTCGTGCCCGGCGTGACAGGGCAGACGGGAATGGAGTCCGCAGAGATTGTCCGTGGGATTGTGAACGAGACACATCCGGACCTGGTGATCGCCGTGGACGCTCTGGCGGCGAGGAACAGCAAGCGGCTCAACCGGACTGTGCAGATCGCAGATACAGGCATCAATCCCGGTTCCGGGGTGGGGAACCACCGGTGCGGAATGACGGAAGAGTCGCTGGGCGTGCCGGTGATCGGGATCGGTGTGCCTACCGTGGTGGACGCGGCGACGATCGTCAATGACACAATGGAGAATTTCATCAAGGCGCTTGAGAGTTCAGAATCACTCAAAGGAGTCGGAGAAGTCCTCCGCTCCTATAATGCCGGGGAGAAATACGAGTTTGTCAGGGAGCTGATCTCGCCTCACCTCAATGGAATGTTCGTCACCCCGAAGGATGTGGATGAGATGGTGCACCACATCAGCCACACCATTTCTGAGGCGCTCAACATGCTGTTTGTCAGCCGCGGTGAAGGGTGACGCTGGATTTGCATATCAGCCTGCGCTATTTGGCATATCAGTCTGCGCTATTTGGCATATCAGTCTGCGCGGCGGCATAGAATTTCAGAAGAATATACGGAAGGAAATGCTGCCATGATCATGAACAGACTGAAAAGAGACAGGGCAGGACGGGCAGGGATGGCAGCAGCCGCTGTATTCCTGTCCGGCGGGCTTCTGTATCTGGGAATCCGGGGATTCACAGACGAGTGGAATTATGCAGTCCAGCAGAAAATACTGAAAAGTGCAGAAGAAATGTACATGCCGGTGCTTACCCGGCTGGATCAGGATTCATCTTTTGATATCGGCGCGTGGATTCGGGAAAAGGCGCTTGCCTGGATGCCGCTTGTGAGCTATGTCGAGGATCACATTCCATATGAACTGTCCATAGAAGATGACGAGACGATTGCTAAAATACTGGAGAGCCAGGCAAATGATGAGAATATGGTCGATGAAAACGGAAACCTGGTGGGAGAGCCGGACGAGTCTGAGACTGCGGCGGCAGAAGTGACTCCCACAGTCGATATGTCTATAGAGAAGCTCCGGGATTTTGATTATCTGCTCAGCAATTTTTACACAGTGGACAGCTCCACCATGATCGGTCCTGATCAGCTCAATGCGGATGATCTCCTGGGACGGAGCATGAAGATCGACAATACGACAGGAGGACCGAAGGTCCTGATCTTCCACACCCATTCTCAGGAAGAATTTGCGGACTCCACACCGGGAGATCCGGCGACGAGTATTGTGGGAGTAGGGGATTACCTGACTCAGCTTCTCAACGAGCGGGGCGTCGAGACGATCCATGACACCGGAGTGTACGATATCATCAACGGCAAGCTTGACCGGAGCAACGCATATGAGAACGCCGAGGCGTCAGTCCGCCCGATCATCGAGGCGAATCCTACCATAGAGGTGGCCATCGACCTGCACCGGGACGGAGTGGCGGAGGGAACCCATCTGGTGACGGAGATCAACGGGAAGCCAACCGCGAAGATCATGTATTTTAACGGCCTGAGCCGTTCGAGGACGAACGGGGACATTGATTATCTCTACAATCCGTACATACAGGATAACCTTGCCTTTTCCCTCCAGATGCAGCTTGCCTCCGAGAGCCAATATCCGGGCTTCGTGCGGCATATCTATCTGAGGGCATACCGCTATAACCTCCATCTTCTGCCCAAGTCGCTGCTTGTCGAAGCGGGGGCTCAGACCAATACGGTGGAAGAGATGATGAACGCGATGGAAGTGCTGGCGGATACGCTCTGCAGTGTGATACTGGGGGAGGGATGATGTTATGTCTCATCGTACCATCCAAGTATGATAAATTCCGGGACATCTGTTGTAATATCCGCCCTTTTCAGACTGTAAGAAACCTCTTCGAATGTAAGGTCAGTATTATTGGTTAATACAACAAAGGTAACCGGCAGTTCTCCTTCGATTCCGGAAACTTCAACCTTATGTTTGTAGGTGTGATCTGAACATGTATACGTTCCGTCGTCATTGATCGTATACTCGACATCAAAATTTTTAAAAGAAGGATCGGTATCATGTTCAGCGGTCCTGCAGCCGGTCAAAATACTTATTGATAGTAATTCAAGCAATAAAAAGATACTAAGTTTTTTGATCATTGTACTTCACCTCCAATCAACGTGGTATGTACGCTTTTGTTGACGATGCACCATAAAATCATTTACCTTATATCTATATTATATATGAGAGCATACTGCAGGGCAAGA
>CALWQS010000163.1 GCA_944383745.1 uncultured Mediterraneibacter sp.
AGATAAAGAGGATATTCGTGGTGTCAATCTGAATCAGCTTCTGATTGGGATGCTTCCTTCCTCCCTGAGGAGGCACAGAAGCGACCGTTCCCTCGATAATCTTGAGCAGCGCCTGCTGTACACCCTCTCCGGACACGTCGCGGGTGATTGAAGGATTCTCCGATTTCCTTGTGATCTTGTCGATCTCGTCTATATATATAATGCCGTGTTCGGCGCGCTCGATATCGCCGTCAGCCGCCTGGATAACCTTCAAAAGTATATTCTCCACATCCTCGCCGACATACCCTGCTTCCGTGAGCGCCGTCGCGTCTGCAATCGCAAAAGGAACGTTCAGGATCTTTGCAAGTGTCTGCGCGAGGAGAGTCTTGCCGCACCCGGTCGGTCCCAGCATCAGAATATTGCTCTTCTGAAGCTCGACTCCCAGGTCCTGGCCTGCCAGTATCCTCTTATAATGATTATATACCGCGACTGAAAGGACTTTCTTCGCCTCATCCTGCCCGATCACATAATCATCCAGAAAACTCTTGATCTCTTCCGGTGTCAGAAGATTGATATCGTTCAGCGCGCTCCTGTCGTCATAATCCAGTTCTTCCTCAATGATCTCCGAACAGATGCCGATGCATTCGTCGCAGATATAAGTGCCGTTCGGTCCTGCGATCAGCTTGCGCACCTGTGCCTGCGTCTTATTGCAGAACGAACATCTCACGATATCATCCATCATTTTTCCTGCCATAAATGTCACCTCATACCGCCTGTCAGTGGCTTGTTATTACTTCGTCGATCAGCCCGTAAGCCTTCGCCTCTTCAGCAGACATAAAATTGTCTCTCTCTGTATCAGCCTTGATGACCTCGATCGGCTTTCCTGTATTGGCTGCAAGGATTTCATTCAGCTTCTGCTTTGTGCGCAGAATGTGCTCTGCCGCGATCTGGATCTCTGTAGCCTGCCCCTGCGCGCCGCCGGAAGGCTGATGGATCATGATCTCGGCATTCGGAAGCGCAAAACGCTTGCCCTTCTTTCCGCCAGAGAGCAGGAATGCTCCCATGCTCGCCGCCATGCCGATACAAACTGTAGATACATCGCACTTGATATACTGCATCGTATCATAAATCGCCAGTCCTGCCGTGACAGATCCTCCCGGGCTGTTGATATAGAGCTGGATATCCTTCTCCGGATCATCCGCCTCCAGGAAAAGGAGCTGCGCCACAACTACGCTGGCGGAGACATCGTTGACTTCCTCGCCGAGGAAGATGATCCGCTCCTTCAAAAGTCTGGAATAAATGTCGTAGGAACGCTCTCCGCGGCTCGTCTGCTCAATGACATAAGGTACTAAACTCATATATCTTCCTTCCTTCTAAAACGTCTGATAAAAGGTGCACCGGCTGCGGCGCACCTTTTACTGAATCCCTTTACTCTTCTACTGCTGCCTCTGTGATAAGAGTCACTGCCTCCTGAACGGCAATATCCTCTTTCATCTGTTTCTTCTCATTTTCGCCCATAAACTCTTTCAGCTTATCCACTTCCATCTGATATGCGTCAGCCATCTTCTTCAGTTCTTCCTCAAGGCGCTCGTCTGACACTTCGATGTTCTCTGCAGCCACAATCGCCTCAAGGACAAGTCTTGTCCTGATGCGCTTCTCTGCCTGAGGTTTGAGCTCTTCCATCATCTTCTCTTCTGTCAGTCCTGTAAACTGGAAGTACTGTTCAAGGCTCATTCCCTGCTGCATGATGCGGCGGGCGAAATCATCTGCCATCTGTCTTGCCTGAAGTTCCACCATCGGCTCCGGCAGGTCGATCTCCGCATTGGCAGCGGCCTGCTCTACAGCCTGATTCTCTTTCTTCTCTTTCGCCGCGCTCTCTTTGCGCTCTTTGAGTTTTCCTCTTACTTCAGCTCTGTACTCTTCCATCGTCTCGCCTTCTTCGGACACGTCGGAAGCGAAATCATCGTCAAGCTCCGGAAGCTCTTTTACTTTGATTGCTTTTACTGTACATTTAAAGACAGCTTCCTTGCCTGCAAGGTCTTTTGCCTGGTATTCCTCAGGGAATGTCACATTGACTTCCATCTCTTTTCCGATCTCAGCGCCGATCAGCTGGTCCTCGAATCCCGGGATGAATGCGCCGGATCCGATCGTCAGCGGATAGTCCTCTCCTTTTCCGCCCTCGAAAGCCTCGCCGTCTACGAATCCTTCAAAGTCCAGAGTCACCTCGTCCTTATCCTGGACCGCTCTGTCTGTGACTTCGACTGTTCTTGCGTTGCGCTCGCGCTCTTTCTCGATCTCCGCATCAACCTCTTCATCTGTCACTTCTACATCGGATTTCTCTACTTTCAATCCTTTATATTCACCGAGTGTGACTTCCGGCTTCACTGCAACCTCAGCAGTGAAGATGAACGGTTTTCCCTTCTCAAGCTGTGTAACCTCAACCTTCGGCTGGGATACGATCTCAAGCCCGCACTCGTCATAAGCTTTTCCATACGCCTCTGATATCATATGATTTGCGGCGTCATCGTAGAACACTTCCGGTCCGTACATCTTCTCGATCATCTGGCGCGGAACCTTGCCTTTACGGAATCCCGGAAGGCTGATTCTCTTGCGCTCCTTCAGATATGCTGCCTGAAGCGCCTTCTCCACATCCTCTGCCGGCACCTCAATCGTCAGCTTCGCCATATTATGCTCTAACTTTTCTACCTGTAAACTCATTTTCTTCCTCCTTGATTACGCAGATTATTATATATTGAACTTCTGAAGTCCGATGGAAATCCTTCCCTGCGCTGCAGACGTCCAAAAATCTGGTATACATTTGCAGTCATTGAAACAGTATAGCACACAAGATGCCATATTTCCAGTATTTTTTCCTGTGTTTTCCCCTAAACTTCATATACTATGGATTTTCTGACTTCTTCAGCCTTCTCTTCGCCGCACAGGATCTCTGCCAGCCTGAGCGCAAACGGAATCGCCGCTCCCATTCCCCGTCCTGTAGTAATATGGCCGTCCGTCACGACAGGCTCCCTGAGCACCTTTGCACCGCCAAGCTGATCTTCAAAAGACGGGTATGCGCACGCCGCTCTCCCGTCCAGCATCCCCAGCTCTCCGAGTATACTCGGTGCAGCACAGATCGCTGCGATCTTCTTTTCCTGCCCGTCAAATTTCTTCAGTAAATCAATAAGTCCTTCATGCCGCTTCAGATTCAATGTTCCCGGCATCCCGCCCGGAAGTACGAGAAGATCGGCTTCCTGCGCCTGCGCCTCTTCAAACAGGCAGTCTGCCTCTACAGGAATGCCGTGCGAGCCCTGGATCATCTTTCTCCCCATCACTGACGCCGTTGTCACTTCGACGCCTGCCCTGCGCAGGACATCCACGACAGTCAGTCCCTCGATCTCTTCAAAACCATCCGCTAAAAACACACAAGTCCTCATGAATCTTCCTCCTTATCATTCCGATGGCACAGCCCGCCTGTGCAGGTACTGCAGCCCGTATATCAGTTTAGCAAAAGAAACCGTCGATTGCAATGGTTTACAATCTTTTCTCCGTGTATTATCATGGAATATGCAAAGGAGGCAGACAAACATGGAAATTGAACGCAAATATCTCATAGAAGATCTGACGGCGCTTCCCTTCCGCCCGGAAGACTATCCTTCCAGGGAGATCGAGCAGGGCTATCTCTGTACAGATCCGGTCGTACGTGTACGCCGGGACGGAAGCCGATATTTTCTCACTTATAAATCAAAAGGACTCATGGCGCGGGAAGAGTACAATCTTCCGCTGACCAGGGACAGCTACCTGCACCTCAGGGAAAAGACCGACGGCCGTCTGATCACAAAGCTCCGCTATGTGATCCCTCTGGACGGCGGGCTCTCTCTGGAGCTCGATATCTTCCGCGGTGATCTTGCTCCGCTTATACTGGCGGAGATCGAGTTCCCCGATGAGGAAAGCGCTGAAAATTATCAGGCGCCCTCATGGCTCGGCAGAGATGTGACCTTTACCGCCGAATACCACAACAGTACACTGAGCATGGGATAGAGCGCGCCTTCCGCCCTGCATCCCTTCACAAAGCAACGCTTTGTTGCTTTTTATGTATAATCTACATTTCATTGCATATTCCTTCATTTACAGGAAAAATTGATATAATGATAAAATCTCGAAATGATTTCTTGTAAATGGAGGTGTTTCTGTGGCAAATGTCCAACTGAGGGAAAATCTGCGCAATCTAAGACGCAGGCACAATTTTACACAGCTGCAGATCAGCAGCCGGCTGAACATTTCCCGTCAGGCATACTCCAATTATGAAACAGGAAAACGAATCCCTGACATTGATATCCTGATACGGCTGGCAGACATCTACGGTCTCTCGCTGGAACAGCTCATCGCGCTCCCTTGTACGGAAGACGATGCGGTCAGCGAAGGCGCCGGGCCGTATCTGCCCGGAATGCTGATCGAGAACGGGGATACGATCTATCTGACCAGAGATGAAGTCACACTGCTCCTTCATTACAGAAACGCTTCCAGTGACGACAGGCGCCTGGCGCAGAAGGTTCTCAACATCCCCGACAACTGAATTTCAGGAACCAGTCAAGCCGCAGGACGGCTGTCAACGGACAGCC
>CALWQS010000164.1 GCA_944383745.1 uncultured Mediterraneibacter sp.
GACCGCTCCGCAGCGGGGATCAGGAAGAAGACGCTGGTCATCAATCTTCCGGAAAGCACAAAGATGGCGAAGGAGGATCTGGAATATATCCTTCCTGAAGTCGTCCAGGTCGTGGAGACGATGAGCTTATGATGCGGGTGACTTATCTCGGGCACAGCGGCTTTCTCATCGAGACGGAGGATGCCTATTTCTTGTTTGATTACTACAGGGGGCAGCTTCCGAAGATGGATGCGGAGAAGAAGCTGCTTGTATTTGTAAGCCATGCCCACTACGATCACTACAGAAAAGAAATTTTTACGCTGAGGGACGTCTTCCCGAGGATTCGGTTCGTGCTTTCCTCTGATATCTTTGTCAGGGAAGCGGAGGATGTAATCTCCATGAAGCCGAATGAAGAGAGGGAGGCGTTCGGCTGTCATATCAGGACACTGCGCTCGACAGACGAGGGTGTGGCGTTCCTGATCCGATACCGCGGCAGGACGATTTACCATGCGGGCGACCTGAACTGGTGGCACTGGGAAGGGGAGCCGGAGGAAGACAATACGAGGATGCGCCGCGCATACCAGTCCGAGATCAACAAGCTCCAGAAGGAAAAGATCGACGCTGCGTTTGTGCCGGTAGATCCGAGGCTTGGTGAGCAGTACTGCTGGGGACTTGACTGTTTTATGAAGCGCACGGATACAAAGCGGGTGTTCCCCATGCATTTCTGGGAAAAGTATTCTGTGTTTGACAGGCTTTCTCTTGAAACGTGCGCGCGGGAATATGAGGATCGGATCGTGCGGATCGAGCGGGAGGGGCAGACCTTCCTGCTGGAAGAATAATTGAGGCAGAGAGGACAGAGAAGGACAATGCTTGTGAAAATCTATACAGACGGGGCGGCAAGGGGAAACCCGGACGGCCCGGGAGGATACGGCTCTATACTTGAATATGTAGATCCGAAAGGACAGCTCCACACAAAGGAGATGTCCCAGGGGTATGTGAAGACGACGAACAACCGGATGGAGCTGATGGCGGTGATCGCGGGGCTTGAGGCGCTGAACCGCCCGTGCACGGTGGAGGTCTATTCGGATTCCCAGTATGTGGTGAACGCGTTCAACCAGCACTGGGTGGACGGATGGATTAAGAAGAACTGGAAAAGAGGAAAGAATGAGCCGGTGAAGAATGTGGACCTGTGGAAACGCCTCCTGGCGGCAAAAGAGCCTCACAGCGTCACCTTCCACTGGGTCAAAGGACACGACGGACATCCGCAGAATGAGAGGTGCGACGAGCTCGCCACGACGGCGGCGGACGGAGACAGCCTGATCGTCGACGACGGAGTGTAAAAAAAGCCTGCCATGCTGCTGTCTGCAGCAGTTCTGCCAGACAGCAGATGGACAGTTTTCAGGAAAGGGGCTGGACAGCCGGAACATTCGATAGTATAATTGAAAAATGCGTCAAGTAAGACAGACAATCGCGGCTGCATGCGCCGAAAGGCCGCAGACGAGGAAAGTCCGGGCTTCACAGGGCAGGATGCCGGATAACGTCCGGTGGAGGCGACTCCAAGGCCAGTGCAACAGAAATAAACCGCCCGGGCATATGTATGCAGAGATCTCGCGGCAGAACCCTGTATACATATGCCCGGGTAAGGGTGGAAAGGCAGTGTAAGAGACTACCGCCTCTCTGGCAACAGCGAGGGCACATGTAAACCCCATCCGAAGCAAGACCGGATAGAAGCAGTGTGGCGGCCCGTCACGCTTCAGGTTGGTCGCTTGAGCACGGCGGCGACGCCGTGCCTAGATAGATGATTGTCCAACGACATAACCCGGCTTATCGTCTTGCTTGGCGTTTTTTTATTGTCAGTTTACACGTTTACCTGCAGAAAGAGCTGATTGAAATTATGACAGGAGAGAAATGCAATGGGAATGAAGATCAATGCAGAACTGCCGCTGCCGGCAGAACTAAAGGCAGAATATCCTCTCTCGGAGGACATTATACGGATCAAAGAGAAGAGAGACCGGGAGATACGGGATATCTTTACGGGGAGATCAGATAAGTTTATCGTGATCGTGGGGCCCTGTTCTGCGGACAACGAGGATTCGGTGTGCGAATATGTGAACAGGCTTGCGGCGGTAAATGAAAAGGTGACAGACCGTCTGATGCTCATTCCCAGGATCTATACGAACAAGCCGCGGACGACCGGGGAGGGGTATAAGGGAATGCTCCATCAGCCGGAACCGGACCGGGAACCGAATCTTCTGGAAGGGATCATCGCGATCCGCAGGCTTCATACACGCGCCATCCGTGAGAGCGGGCTGACAGCGGCGGACGAGATGCTCTACCCGGAGAACAGGAGCTATCTGGATGACATCCTTTCCTATGAGGCTGTCGGAGCGCGCTCAGTGGAGAACCAGCAGCACAGGCTGACAGCGAGCAGCATGGATATCCCTGTGGGGATGAAGAATCCGACCAGCGGCGACTTCTCGGTGATGCTCAATTCCGTGAAGGCAGCGCAGAGCTCACACCGCTTTATTTACAGAGGAATGGACGTGACCACGGACGGGAATGACCTCGCCCACGTCATCCTGAGAGGCGGCGTGGACAAGTACGGCAAGTGTATTCCGAACTATCACTACGAGGATCTGATCCGCCTGCTGGAGATGTATAAGAAGCGGGATCTCAAGAATCCGGCGGCGATTGTGGATGCAAACCACTCTAACTCTGACAAGCAGTTCCGCGAGCAGATCCGAATTGTGAGCGAGGTGCTCCACAGCAGGAAGTATAATCCTGAACTGAAGGGGCTTATCAAAGGAGTGATGATCGAGAGCTATCTCGAAGAAGGATGCCAGAAGATCGATGACAACAGGGTCTACGGAAAATCGATCACGGATCCGTGTCTCGGCTGGGAGGATACGGAACGGCTGCTCTATAAGATTGCAGAAGAGTGTTAGGAGACTTCTGGGTGTAAAAAAATAACAGTTCAGCCTGTTCCTTATCCGATGGATGAACTGTTATGAAAAAACTGCCTGCAGGACATTCCGTCCGCCAGGCAGTTTTTCTATATCTGCAGAATTATCTTCTCCTGCGGTACTTCTCTTCGCAGTACTTACATCTGTAGATCTGGTTTTCCTCATCTGTGAGGACGAATACGTGATCCAGTCCCTGCTCGATGGAGGTGATGCATCTCGGATTCTTGCAGCGGATGACGTTCTTGATCTCCTGCGGAAGCCTGAGCTGCTTCTTCTCGACGATCTGTTCGTTCTCAATGATGTTTACTGTGATATTGTGGTCGATGAATCCGAGAATATCCAGATCCATAAAATCGATGGGGCATTCAATCTTAATGATATCCTTTTTCCCCATCTTGCTGCTCTTCGCGTTCTTGATGATCGCCACACAGCAGTCCAGCTTGTCAAGGTGGAGATATTTGTAGATATCCATGCTCTTGCCGGCCTCGATGTGGTCGAGGACGAAGCCTTCAGAGATACTTCCTACATTCAATGTATTTTTTACCATTTATCTGTTCCTCTCTTTATTAAATCCAATTTACAGTTTTCTGTATCTGATGATCAGCCCACATGAATATCCAGCAGTGTCAGGATCAGGGCCATTCGCACGTATACGCCGTACTGTACCTGGCGGAAATATGCGGCGCGCGGATCATCGTCAACCTCCACTGCGATCTCATTTACTCTCGGGAGCGGATGGAGCACGTACATATCCTCCGGAGCAAGTTTCATCTTCTCTTTGTCCAGGATATAGAAATCTTTCATGCGCACATAATCTTCTTCGTTGAAGAAACGCTCCTTCTGTACACGGGTCATGTAAAGAATGTCAAGGCTCGGCAGCGCATCCTCCAGACGGACAACTTCCTCGTATGGAATATTGTTGCGGTCAAGGACTTCATGACGGATATAGTCGGGAAGTCTCAGCTCTTCCGGTGAGATGAGGATGAAGCGGATACCTTCATATCTTACGAGGGCGTTGATCAGAGAGTGGACGGTACGTCCGAACTTCAGGTCTCCGCACAGGCCGATCGTCATATTGTTGAGGCGGCCTTTCAGGTTCCGGATCGTGAGCAGGTCAGTCAGCGTCTGTGTCGGATGCTGGTGTCCGCCGTCTCCTGCATTGATTACAGGGATGGTGGAGTGCTGGCATGCGACCATAGGCGCGCCCTCCTTGGGATGTCTCATGGCGCAGATGTCAGCGTAGCAGGAGATCACGCGGATCGTGTCCGCGACACTCTCGCCCTTCGAGGCAGAGCTGGAATCAGAGGAAGCGAATCCCATAACGCTTCCGCCCAGGTTCAGCATTGCTGCCTCATGGCTCAAACGGGTGCGGGTGCTTGGCTCGTAGAAAAGAGTCGCGAGCTTTTTGCCCTCGCATGCGTGTGCGTATTTTGCCGGGTTTGCCTCGATATCCTGCGCGAGATCCAGCAGATTGTCAAGTTCTTCCACTGAGAAATCCAGCGGACTCATCAAATGTCTCATAAAAAACCTCCTTCGTGATATGGAGCATATCACTTAATTTTATCTGTATTGAAGCAGTTCTTCAGTGCTCTTCCTCTTCGGAGCGTCAGGATCGATATCCG
>CALWQS010000165.1 GCA_944383745.1 uncultured Mediterraneibacter sp.
CGACAGGTGCTATCTTATCACCAGAAAAAGGAATTGTCAATGTTTTTTCTGTTTTTTATTTATTTCAGACAATTCATGCAATTCTGACAGTCTCTTTTCTATATAAATCATATTGCCAACTATACTTTATGCCGTCAGATGCTTTCTCCTATCCTGTGCCGCACGCCACTGCTCATTGCTCAGGAACTTCGGTTTCTCCATCTCGGCAATTCCGTATAGATCTATCTTCAGTTCATCCTGCGCCCTCTGTGCTGCTTCACGGAGAGTCATTTCCCTCTCTGTTGTCTGAGACATCACATTCTTATAATTTACAAATGCGTGATCGTGGTCGAACAGCGGACAGAATCCCGTCAGCTTCCCGGTCGAATTTTCCATCAGGAATCCCCAGTTCTGCTCATGACGGTCATTATTATTCAGAATATAATCTGCAATCTGCATCTCAAGATAAGCTTCTCTGTCTATTTTTATCGTTTCATGATATGGATTGAGCCCATAATTCCTGCAGAAGACTGCAAATTCTTCGAATGTCACAAGCGAAACTTCCTCTGAAGTAAACAGCTCAGAATTGACGACAGCCTCTCCCACTCCCGCGATCCACTGCTTTCTCTCCTCTGTCAGATAGGCGCCGACTTCTTCATCCGTGGAAATCTTGTAATGAATATGAGGGATTGCCAGAGCCGTGAGGATCTGATCGGCAGGGATCTCGTATTTCCCCACTTTATGGAGACTGAGTTTCCCTCCGCGGCGTATCCACCCTTTTGCACTTGCCCCGAGCGTAGTCAGTTCCGGTGTATGGATATTCTGCCTGCCGCCTGCCTCCGCCGAATAACGTATATTTGTTCCTGACAGGGAAACCTCTGTCACAAACAGGCTCAGCGGATTCTGGAAGAGATTGACTTCTCTCCATGATTTCCGGTCGTCGTCCTGCCTGATCCAGTATGCGTCCTCCAGGCTCAGCCCCCGGCATGCTTTGCACACGGCGTATCGGTTTGTCTGGGACAGCCGCAGCGTATTCAGAATTTCCTTTGCATAGCTCCGTCCGATAGACAATGTTCGATTCGACGCCCATTCGATAAAATCTATAAATGTAAGCTGCTCTTTTCTCAGGGAAAACGGAAGCCTGTCAAACTCCAGGACTGTACAGGTCCCGTTTTCCTGGATTTCCAGAACTGGCGTATCTTTCAATAACAGCTGCATAACTCCGTATCCTTTCTGTTCGTTCCGCCCGCAAAATATAAAAAAACTTCTCGGCTCCGGCCGCTGTCACATTTTTCTGTTCAAGCAGGCAGATTTCTGATTTGTACCCTCTCGGTATTTTTTTCGTAACATAACCGTAACACGCATTTTTCTCTTTTTCAATATTTATCACCTGCTTATCAAATTATATCTGCAGATTGCAATTATTTTTTACCGTGTACCACATAAAAGAAGCAGAGGCAGCATAAAATGCTCTGTTGTCTCTGCTTCTTTCCATTGATATCTCGTTATCTTATTTTTCTTTTTCCAATTCATCTCGAGTTCTTTGATCGCAGGCCACTGACTGGTCGGATCTTTTGTAGAAATATCGTACACTCTCAGATACTGTATATCGCATCCGTCGGAACGGTTACATTCTGCCCACAGCCTTCCTTATGTGCACGGAAGTCTCGAATATCTCTGAAGTGTTCTCCATCCACAGAACCCTGAAACACAAACCTGTGCTCTGCATCATCTTTTTCAAACATCAGTTTCACTTCATACAGCTTATAAATATCCTGCAGATCCATCTGCAGCCAGTGACCTGGCTATGTAAAGGGTGCTGTACTATTTTCAGATATGGAAAAGCCGACTGGATTGCTCCAATCGACCTTATCTGCATATACTTTTGCGATTTATATGCAGATTTGAATGGGGAATGTGCAGTTTTAGGCAGCAGTTTTAAGTCATAGCGGGTTTCCTGGCCTCAATATAGAGGTCGATGTCATCCACAATATAATTGGCCCCGGTGGTGTGCAGGGCTTCAAAGCAGGAATACACATAGTCCCACACGCGGTAACGGGTAAAGAGTTCCGCCACCTGCTTGCCAGTCAAGTGCTTGGCGTTTTTATAGGTTTCCACACAATAAATGAGAAAATCTCCTTGCCTGCTCATATTTATACCTCCTCCGGTATCTCAAAGTTTCCTGTCTTTTTTTCTTCATCATACATATTAAATAAGGTAAGCGGGCTAAAATGCCACAGCTTGGTGTCCTCCTGCTCCAACAAGGAATATACCTCGGACTCATAAAACTCTTTGGAGGCCATCACCTCATCCACAGGATAGTTCTCGCAAATCAACTGAACAACCTGAGGAACCAGTAAAGTCAAAATCGCTTCAAACTTTTTATCTGCCATCAAAATTTATTTTCAGATCCGGGAACATCTCTTACAGATATCGCGCTCCGGATTGGATTCTGCAGTCTGCAGCATTTCTCCAAAAATTTTAAATATGCAATCCCTTACTCCCCGTCCTGCGCCTGAATCCAGATATGCTCCCAGTCCGTCGGTGTACAGAGATGGTATTGTTCTCTTCCTTTGTCCGGATCATAGATCACCAGATAATCATCATAAATTGAAAACGAGATTTCCGACTCCGCCACATTTCCAGACAGCTCCTGGCCGTCGCTCCCATAGGCGGCAGCATCAAAGTCAGTAAGGACTTTCTCGACCTGCAGCCCATCCAAATATTCTGCAAGATCCCCCGTATCCTCTATCATGATCCTTTTTTCCCTGTCTGCATCCCAAAGCTGTACATCTTCTGTTTTCGATAAATCATGCCCCGACATCTCCGCGATCGTCCCGCGGTCTGTCGCCAGGGCAAAGCTGCCCGCGCTCATACATCCGAGAAACGTAACGAGAAAGAGCAGAAACAGTCCCAGCCGCTTACTCTTTCCAGGCACAGTCGCTTTCAGCCGATAACGCAGTGTTTTAGCTGAGGCCGAAAGACACGTGGAAAAACCACGAGAATCTCCTGCGATAGTGAGAAGAAGCTGTGCATATTTCTTCCTTCTTTCACTGCCTGCTCCTCGAAGTACCGCTTCATCACAGGACAGTTCCAGATCATCTTCCGCCTTTTTTATCGCGAACCAAACAAGAGGATGGATCCATCCCAGAGCATTACAGAAGCTCAGGAAAAATTTTGTATGCGTATCTTTCCTCTGAATGTGCCACAACTCGTGAGAAAAGATCAGTTCCACCTCCTCAGCACCGAACTTTTTCTCCGGCAGATATGTGGTCATCTTCTCCTGCCACATTCCTACAGTAAGAGGCGTCGTGATCACGGAGCAGTATTTCAGTCCAATTGGATGAGAAATATTCCGCTCCTCCTTCATCGACTCCCATTTACTCAATACCCACTCATCCTCCACAGGCAGAGAATGCCGTTTAAGATTCCATGCAAAACGAATATGCGAGATGACCTGTCCCACAAATATGATTCCAAATCCTGTCAGCCATATACAGATCAGAAGCTTCAAAAGCTCTCCTGGAAAATACAGGATTATCTTAGGTGGAAGTGACATATATGGCCGATAAAGCAGAAAGACCGGTATCAGCCATAATGTTGCACACGTCCGTGCCGTGTAATATTGTCTCAGAAGCGGCAGAAGGATAAAAAGCAGAGTAAAGTATATGGTAATAAACAAAAAAACATCTATTACAGCAATACTTATATAATTTAGTGGTATTTCCATTTTTATACACGCGTAGAACCCGAGACCAAAATAAATAGCTGCCGCAACCGGAAATAGTATAGGATCCACCCATACAACCGTATCGCTTCTCTCCCGCAGTCCATACCAGCTGATATTCTTCTTCCCATTCTCTACCTGCCAGGAACCGCGAAATGCACCTGCCACCAAAGCCCCCAGGATCAGCGCCCAGAAAAACCAGAAGCCATACTCCAGATCAATCAATCTCATTTACAGCTCCCCTTTCTCAAGCATCCTCTTCAGTTCTTCGAGTTCCTCTTTCTTTATGCCGCTGTCGCACAGCGCCGTCGCAAAGCCGGCGACCGATCCGCCAAATAATCTGTCAAGAAAAGACCTGCTCTCGCATGCAAGATACTCACGCTCCGTTACGAGCGGCTCATATAGATTGGACCGGCCTTCTTTCCTGAGTGAAAGGAAGCCTTTTTCGCAGAGACGCGTCAGCAGAGTCAGAATCGTCGTCGGTGCAAGCGGATGCTTCTCCTGCAGCGCACGCTCGATCGTCATTCTGGAGACCGGCGCTTCTTCTTTCCATATGATCTGCATGATCTCAAGCTCACTCTCAGGAATCCGTTTTATATTCTTCATCTTTTTTCCTCCCATCTTTATTCTACTTTTGTAGAATAATTATATTCTACAAAAGTAGAAATGTCAAGACAACAGAAGGTATCTGCAAAAAATAATCGTCAAAAAAACACCTGAAAGACAATGCTCTCAGGTGTTCCCTCTCATTCCATATGTAAATGCTCATGTACCTTCAAAACTAC
>CALWQS010000166.1 GCA_944383745.1 uncultured Mediterraneibacter sp.
TCATGTTTGTATTATAGAAGATGAAGAACAGTACAGTTCACTGCTCAAAGAAATGCTGCTCAAATGGCAGGATGAGAACTCTGCAGTTCTGTCGATTTCTCTCTTTTCCTCCGGGAAAGACTTTCTCGCAGGAAAAGAGCCCTGCTTTGATCTTATTTTTCTGGATATCCAGCTCGGCGGCTGCAGCGGCATTGAGATCGCCCGCAGGATGAGGGGGCAGGGCTATGAGGGAGAGATCGTATTTCTGACCGCATATCAGGAGTATGTATTTGAGGGATATAATGTCCGCGCCCTGAACTATTTTCTCAAGCCCATCCGCTATGAACAGCTTGATTCCTGCATGCAGTATGTGACGCGCCGTCTGTCCGCTTCCTGTTTCATCTGCCGGCACTACGGCGATATGACCCGGGTCCTGTACAAGGACATTCTGTATTTCACGAGCAGCAACCAGTATACGGAGATCCATACTGCCGGCAGTGTATACCGGCAGGCGGAGCCCCTCAAGCGGGTGGCCGCCCGCCTTCCGGTACAGTTTATCCAGTGCCACCGCACCGCCGTCGTCAACATCGACCACGTGGAGAAACTGTCCGGGACCACCATCTGTCTCGACAGCGGAGAGACACTCCCCGTCAGCAAGACCCACCTGGACAGCGTGCGTGCACTCTTCCTGAAGGCGCTGACCGGGATGGCGCTGGACTGAACTCCGGGCAGAGTTTCAGCCGGCGCTCCGCATCTATGTTTCTGACAGTTTTGTAAGAATCTATTTCCACTTTCTGCGTTCTACCTCCGAAGTAAGGAAAAGCTTGCTTTTCAACATAGTTTTTACCGGATGCAGCTTATTTCTGCGGATCAGATCCTCAATGTTCTGCCTGGTACAATTCAGCCTTTCCGCCGCCTCTGCCGTTGAGATCACCTCATGCTCGATGTAGATGTTAAAGTCATTCGGTGTAAGCGGGATCTGCTCTCCCATCTGATACAGTTCTTCATTGGATATAGTCAGTGTTTCTCCCCAGCAGATTCCATGTCCTCCCGGAAGGACTTTCATCCTGTCAAATGCAGCCGGATCATTTCGCAGCGGCAGAAAATCCTTTTTTTCTGACAGAGATTCTGTCAGACTGCATTTTTTAACCACATCATTTTCAAAAAAAAGCAGGATATCCTGATTTCCCAGAGGCACTGCATTTTTCACTTTTTTCCCAAAGCGGTCCTGCATTTTTTCATAAACTTCATCTTCTCTGACAGGTTCGATATAGCATTCATCCTGCGCGCACTTCCCCCCTGACAGTTCCAGAAGACTAAATTCATCGTATTCTTTCAGCCCATTTTGCCTCAGTATCTCCCCCAGATTCTGCCGATCCGGCGGCACAATCCTCTGCTGCACCCATTTTCTGCTCCAGTATGCGTCAACTGTATACTTCCCATTCTTAACAAATGAAGACAGGAGCAGGGGCGCCTCCCACTCGGTAGTCTGTTCTGAAATTTCGATAAAAAACATCCTCGGCATTTCATAATAAAGCAGATACGCAAGCTCTCTGCTCTTAGAAACCGTGTCATCTTTGATTGCAAAAGCTTTCATAATACTCCCATCGCCTCCTGATCATTTCCCATATCTTATCCAGATATTCTTTCGGCAGCACTTTATCCAGCCCCTCCAAAATAAACAGCTTATCGGTCGGACACAAAGAGTGAAATTGGGGCATATGATCGCAGGGGATTAGCTCCAGATTATCTTTCGCAGAATTTCCTCCGACAAAGCACTGCACCGGTTTATCCTCCATCACATCTGTTTTTTGTATGTCTTCCATGCTGCGGGAACTGAAAAAGAATGACAGACCGTGATCGAACAATGGCGCCAGCCGGATTGTTTTATTTCTTCTATCCCTGAGGACTTCTATATTTGCCCCATGTCTGTCCCTGTTTAAAATCAGAAAATCAACTGCCAGCATTTTATAAATATAATCTGCCCATCCCATTCGTATACAAAACTCAAACGGAGATTCTCCTTCTTTTCTTTCCAGCTGATAAAATATGTCCAATGCGATCTTGCTCTCTCCTGCTTTTTTAAAATCCTCTGATGCACACATCCATGTGATATATTCCCTGTCGAAAACTTTTACTTTTGCATGTATCAGCTGATAGGAAAGATGTTCGATGCCCAAGACAGATAAAAGTCTGTCAGCTATCAACTCATTGACGCACTCGCATCCTACAATCCCTTTATATGAATCATAGTTGGACAGCTTATAGTATATCTTTTTTCCATTTAACTCATAATACGCTTTCAGGAAACTGCCTGCCGTACCAGATGAGTTTCGTATCCTAGTCCAATCCAGATATGTCATATCCTGTATATCTGAAATGATCTTCTTTATCATTGATCCTCACATCCTTTAAAAAAAGGATAGCACATCCACTTGTCATACGTCAAGTGGATGTGCTATATACAAGATTTCTATACAACCGCCTCGATTAAAGTTTTATCTCCGATTTTGATTTCTTTTACCCCAATCTCCTTTTTCTTGTTAAAATTGAAGCTGAGCATATACCCTTCTTTCAGGTGATAATACTCCAGATAATCTTTGAGCTGCTCTTCTCCCCGCTCATTGTAAGCCTTCCCATGCCACACTTTCATTTCAACAATATACTGTGTGCCGAGGTAGTCAATAATCAAATCCGTACGCTCCTGATTTCTCGTGCGCGCCTCTACATAATAATTTCCCGTTCCATTGATGATCGGCTTTAAATAAAGCATAAAATAACGGCGTCCGTCTTCTTCAACGAACTTTTCATCCCGATCCCCATAAATATCATCAAAATGAACTGTAAACTTCTCAAGCAGAAGGCGCATATCCAGTTTTCCTTCCCTGATAAACTGGTTCCTGCCGCGAAGGGCCAGTTTATACATCTCCCCATTCTGCACCTCCGGCAGGGTAAGAAAATAATTATATAGACGTGTCTCAAAGATCCTGTTCGCAATCTGTACCGACGCATTCTCGATCCTGATAAAGCCAAACATAAGAAGCATATCTATCGACTGGTCATCAGCATTATATGCGATCGGCTGCCCCTGAAACAGGAGCAGATAAATCATCTTCCTGAGCTCCGGGTAATCATTTAGTTTTCCGATCAGCGATTCAAACAATGTATTCTTTTCAGAAAGCAGCCTTTTTACCGCTTCCATAACGCCTTCCCCGGACCAGACGTCCCCTCGCCCGGGGAACACGCCTGTCCCCGCTATTTTCTCATCCATGAGCTTACAGAGACGTGAAACCAGGAACGGATAGCCCGAAGTGTAGTCATATAACAGTTCCGAAATCTTCTTAATATCCATTCCGGTATGATAATCCCCTTCATACTGAGCCAGCATCCCTGCAATATCTTCTGCCGTAAAACTCAGATCCACATCAAAATCAGCCGCAATATTCCAGGGACTGTTCTGCTTATGCTCATCATCCGGGCGGATACGCCTCCTGATATTCCTGATATCATATACTCCTGCAAGAATTACCGACTGAAACGTATGCATTCTTCTTCTTTTCAGATAATATGCCCTGAGCTGTGCAAGGAAATCAACGAAAACCTGATTGTTCGAGGCCGTATCGACCTCATCAATGATCAGGACGATTTTTTTCAGAGATTTTCCACACCATTCTGCCAAAGCCTTAAACAGCACTGATAACGTCGCCTCGTGCACTGTACCTGTAGAATATTGGTTCAGCTTAGTTTCCACGCTGACAGGGATCTTCTCCGCGCAATCCAGCAGTTCTCTCGAAAAAGCTGCGACAAAACTCTGCTCCGTCTCAAAATCAGCACCGCTGATCATCTGGAAGTCCAGACTGATAACGGAATACTCTTTTTTCAAATATTCTGCCAGCGCTGTCAATACCGTAGTCTTCCCATACTGTCTGGCCCTGTTGACCGTAAAATATTTTCCTTCGTCAACCATTGACTTGATCTCAGCAAGTCTGCCGGACAAATCGACCATATAATTAAGCTCCGGGTCACAGTATCCATCTGTATTAAAGGTTTTTCTCACCTGCTGTCACGCTCCTTCAGATAAAATGCTAAATCCATAATACCATACATAAAGCTTTTTTCAACAAACAAATCCAAACTTCCAAATCCATTCTTCCCCTTTCGAAGTTCTCCTCTCCTGCTCACTTTCTTCCCTCTGAGAAAGAAACAGCCGGGAGCGGTATATCCCTCTCCCGGCGGATTATTTCTTAGATCGTAGCAATATCGATCAGTGTAAGTTTCTTTATATCTGTATTTTCAAGACTTGTGATCAGCGCCTCCGCCGTATCGATGGCAGTCAGCACGTTCACGCCTGTCTCGATGGCATTCCTGCGGATGACAAATCCGTCCTTGGAGTGCTCCGCTCCCTGTGCCGGGATGTCGATGACAAGGTCGATCTTGTGTCCCAGGATCAGGTCGAGAAGGTTCGGCGACTCCTGCTCGATCTTGCGGACCGG
>CALWQS010000167.1 GCA_944383745.1 uncultured Mediterraneibacter sp.
CGCACAATCTCCGGGAACGGATGAGGCCCCATACAGGAGCCGAGTACATAGTGGGTATCGTCGATCCTGCGCGTCCATTCCCGCATTGTCTCCGAGACTGCGTCCTTGAGCGTCGCCGTCCCTGTCGTCACAGCATGGACCTTGGCTCCAAGGAGGCGCATCCGGTACACATTCAGCGCCTGGCGCTTTGTATCCTCCTCGCCCATGAAGACCTCGCACTCCATCCCCATGAGAGCCGCCGCAGTCGCGGTCGCCACGCCGTGCTGCCCTGCCCCTGTCTCCGCGATCACGCGGGTCTTGCCCATTTTCTTCGCCAGAAGCACCTGTC
This sequence comes from uncultured Mediterraneibacter sp., assembly GCA_944383745.1. Taxonomy (GTDB): domain Bacteria; phylum Bacillota; class Clostridia; order Lachnospirales; family Lachnospiraceae; genus Mediterraneibacter. The sequence continues at coordinate 329 of CALWQS010000167.1, forward strand.
CGAGCACATTGTTGATCTTGTGGGCTCCGGTATGGTTTAAGTCCTCCCGCTTCAGATAGATCTTTGCTCCGCCCAGGTCCTCGGTCATCCGCTCCGCATAGTAAAGCCTTGACGGCCTTCCTGCATATTCATTTAAAAGTGTGGTCAGCTCCTCGTTGAACTGCCTGTCGTTTTTATAATACTCATAAGCCTCTTCCAGCTCGTTCACTGCATTCATCAGTGTCTCGGGGATATACTGCCCGCCGTGAATGCCGTATCTTCCTTTCTTCATATCACAATACTCCTTACCGCAGCCACCGCTGCCATTATTTTCTCTCTGTCCTTTTTCCCGTCTGTCTCCACCGCGCTGCTTAAGTCCACACCGAAGGGCATGCATCTTCTGACCGCCTCGGAGATGTTGTCCGGGCTCAGGCCCCCCGCCAGGAAAAACGGCTTCTCCGGCTCCTCTCCTCCGGCCCTGTACCGCTCCAGCACAGTCCAGTCAAATGCCTCTCCTGTCCCGCCTTGCCCGTGGTCCAGCAGCACCATGTCCGCGCAGCTTGAGAACGCCCGCTCAAGGTCTTCCCCTGCCGCGACAGAGAACGCCTTGATCACAGGCTTCCCAGTCCTCTCTCTGAGCCGCTTCACATACTTCTCGCTCTCCTGCCCATGAAGCTGAGCGATATCGATCACGCCGTCCCTCAGAAGCGTTTCCGGAAGTGCCGGATCTGCATTCACGAATACTCCGACTGCCCGGATCCGGTCTGAGAGCTGTGCTTTCAGCGTCCGCAGCTGCTCCTCTGTCACATTTCTCCGGCTGGACGGCACCTGGATAACGAACCCGCAGTAGTCTGGCCGTGCCTCATTGACCGCCGCGATATCCTCCGTCCTGCTCAGGCCGCAGATCTTAATCTTTACCATGGTATGCTTCCTCCTGCCGCCACGGCTTCCCTCAGAGACCGAAGCGCCTCCCTGCGGTCTTCCGCGCGCATCAGCATCTCTCCGATCAGCACAGCGTCTGTCCCGTTCTCGTACAGCGCCTTCATATCTTCCGGTCCGCGGATCCCGCTCTCAGAGACGAACACCCTGTCTTTATCGACCAGCCTGCGCAGCTCCACGCTGCGCCCGATGTCCACGGTAAAGTCTTTCAGGTTCCTGTTATTCACACCGATAATCACTGCCCCGGCCTTCTGTGCGCGCTCGATCTCTTCCGCAGTGTGCGCTTCCACCAGAGCTGAGAGCCCCAGCTCTGCGGCAAGCTGGCGATAAGCTCTGAGTTCCCCGTCGTCCAGCACGGAGCAGATAAGAAGGACCGCAGACGCCCCCATTGCCTTCGCCTGGTAGATCATGTACTCGTCGCAGGTAAAATCCTTTCGCAGCACCGGAATGGACACTCTGCGCGCGATCTCTTCCAGATACCTGTCGCTTCCCTTGAACCAGTATGGCTCCGTCAGGCAGGAAATCGCCGACGCGCCTGCCGCCTCGTAGTCCTCCGCGATCTCCACATAAGGAAACTCTGACGCGATCAGCCCTTTTGACGGGGACGCTTTCTTGACCTCGCAGATAAAGGAAAGCCCCTCCCCGCGCAGCGCCTTTTCAAACGCCGGCATATCTTTCCCGCCGCTTCCCGCAGCAGCTTCAGCCCATGCCCTGATCTCCGCCAGGGGGCAGCGCTGCTTTTCCTCTCTGATCCTTTCTCTCGTTCTCTCAACGATCGTATCTAAAATAGTCATTTCCTGCTCTCCTCGATGAACTGCTCCAGTTTCTTCATGGCGAGCCCGTCGTCTATGATCTGCTCTGCCATCCGTACGCCTTTCTCCATAGTCTCCGCCTTTCCCGCAATATAGATCGCCGCGCCTGCATTCAGGCAGACCGCGCCGCGCTTCGCACCGCGCTCTTCCCCTCTTAAGACTGCCTTTGTGATCTCCGCGTTTTCCTCCGGCGTCCCTCCTGCCAGTTCTTCCTTCGTACAGCGGGTATATCCGAACTGCTCCGGAGTGATCTCATAGGACTGGAACCATCCGTCCCTGATCTCGCACACAGACGTGGGAGCGCTCATAGAGATCTCATCCAGCTTATCCTGCCCGTATACCACCATGCCGCGGACCACGCCCAGCTTCGCCATGACCTGCGCCAGCGGCTCCACAAGCTCCTGCTCATACACGCCCATCAGCTCCATGTTGGCTCCTGCCGGGTTGGACAGCGGCCCGAGAATGTTGAACACGGTGCGGATCCCGAGCTCTCTTCGGATCGGAGCCACATACTTCATAGCGATATGATAGTTCTGTGCGAACAGAAAGCAGATCCGGATCTGTCTGAGCAGCTCCTCGCTGCGTTCCGGCTTCACATCGATCTTCACGCCCAGCGCCTCCAGCACGTCCGCCGCGCCGGACCTGGACGATGCCGCGCGGTTGCCGTGCTTTGCAACAGGGACTCCCGCCGCAGCGATGACCATTGCCGCTGTGGTGGAGATATTAAAGGAGTTGGCGCCGTCTCCTCCCGTGCCGACGATCTCCAGCACATCCATATTGTGGAGCAGCTTGATGCAGTGGGAACGCATGCCCGCCGCCGACGCCGTGATCTCGTCGATGGTCTCTCCCTTCATGGAGAGCGCTGTGAGGTATGCGGACTTCTGTACATCCGATGCCTTTCCCTCCATAATCTCATCCATAACCTGCTCTGCCTCTGCGTAAGTAAGATCCTTTCTCTGTGAAAGTTTAATAATTGCTTCTTTGATCATCCTGTCATCCTCCTGCCTTGCTTTTCTCTGACCTCTCTATCTGAAACCGGCGCAGCGGCCGATAAAGTTTTCTATCATCCTGTGTCCATCGGGAGTCATCACCGACTCCGGGTGGAACTGCAGTCCATATACCGGATACATCCTGTGCTCCATCGCCATGATCTCTCCGTCGCCGGACCGCGCCGTGACCTTAAGCTCATCCGGCAGGGTCTTCTCCTCCACTGCCAGCGAGTGATACCTTGCCACCTGTATGGGGCTGCGGACGCCCCGAAAGATCACGCTTTCCTGATCCACATCCTCCAGCACGGAAGTCTTCCCATGCATCAGCCTGCCTGCATGGACGACGCTGGCGCCGAACGCCTCGCCGATCGCCTGATGCCCGAGACACACTCCAAGAAGCGGGATCTTTCCGCTAAGCTTCCGGATCAGCGGAATGCAGACGCCTGCTTCCGACGGCTTTCCCGGTCCCGGGGAGATCACCACCCCGTCCGGCGCCATGGCGAGCACTTCCTCCGGAGTGATCCTGTCGTTTCTTGCGATTCTTACCTCCTGTCCAGTCTCTGCCAGGAACTGGTACAGATTGTATACAAAGCTGTCATAGTTATCAATAAGTACGATCATCTCACGCCTCCCTCTGCCGTCTTCAGCGCCTGAAGCACTGCTCCCGCTTTATTCATACACTCTTCAAATTCTTTCTCCGGCACGCTGTCCGCCACGATGCCCGCTCCGGACTGCACGCACACGCGGCCGTTCTTTTTGTATGCCAGCCGTATGGAAATACAGGTGTCGATATTCCCGGCAAAATCAAGATAACCGACCGCGCCTCCGTAGATCCCGCGCTTTCTTCCTTCCAGCTCTGCAATGATCTCACACGCCCGGATCTTCGGCGCTCCCGAGAGAGTTCCAGCCGGAAGGATCGCGTCCACCACATCCACGCTGTCTCTGTCCTCCCGGATACGCCCGGATACCGTCGAACCGATGTGCATCACATGAGAAAATCTCTCAATCCCCATATACTTTTCCACATGTACGGTTCCCGGAACACTGATTTTCCCGATATCGTTTCTTCCCAGATCCACCAGCATATTGTGCTCTGCCAGTTCCTTTTCGTCGCTTAAGAGTTCCTCCTCCAAAGCCCTATCCTCTTCCTCCGTCTTCCCTCTCGGGCGCGTCCCCGCAAGCGGAAACGTAAACAGCCTGCCATCCTCCATCTTTGCCAGCGTCTCCGGAGAAGCGCCTGCGACTTCGATGTCGTCGCTGGAAAAATAAAACATATAAGGGGACGGATTGGTCGTCCGCAGCACCCGGTAAGTGTCAAACAGGCTTCCCTCCGCTTCCTCCGCACATCGGACTATAAACAAAACGTCCCTGACAGAATTGGTTTGGTTCTGTCAAGGACGGTAATTT
>CALWQS010000168.1 GCA_944383745.1 uncultured Mediterraneibacter sp.
CGGCTCCACCAATGAGATCGGCGTGTTCGAGATGCGGCAGGACGGTCTTGCGGAGGTGGAGAATCCCTCCGAGTATATGCTCAGCGGGAAACCGGAGAATGCGTCCGGTTCTGTGGTCGCCTGCTCCATGGAGGGAACCCGCCCTATCCTGATCGAGATCCAGGCGCTTGTCTGCAGGAGTAATTTCGGCATGCCCAGGCGGACGGCTGCGGGCACGGACTATAACCGGGTCAACCTGCTGATGGCGGTGCTGGAGAAGCGGCTGGGGCTTTCCCTCGGGAACTGCGACGCCTATGTCAATATCGCAGGCGGGATCCGGATGAATGAGCCTGCCATCGATCTTGGAATTGTCATGGCGATCATGTCAAGCTATCGGAACAGGCCCATCGACGAGAAGACGATCGTGTTCGGTGAGGTCGGGCTGAGCGGGGAGGTACGGGCAGTCAGCATGCCGGAGCAGCGTGTGAATGAGGCGAAGAAGCTGGGATTCGAGACCTGCATCCTGCCGGAGGTGTCCCTGAAGATGGTAAAAGGGATCGGCGGGATCCGGCTGGTCGGAGTGAAGACGATCAATGATGTGGCAGGGTATATCTGACGCCGGACCGAACCCCGCGGAAAGACCCGCAGGCGAATTTTGAATGGACAGGGAAAGATTTCCGCCTCTGCGGGCGGCGGGCATTTTCATCAGGAGGTGTTTATAGAAGTGAAAGATTATATCAGGACGGCAAAATATTATGAGACAGACCAGATGGGAGTGATTCACCACTCCAACTATATCAGATGGATGGAGGAAGCCCGGGTGGACATGCTGAACCAGCTGGGGTATCCGTATCGGAGATTCGAGGAGATGGGCTATATCAGCCCTGTGCTCCACGCAGAGTGCGAGTATAAGAAAAGCGTGCGGTTTGACGACGAGGTGAGGATAACCGTAACTCTCAAGGAACTTGGAAGAGTCAAGTTCACACTGAGATATGATATCTACAATCTGTCAGAGGGAGGGGAACTGAGCGCATACGGCACGACGACGCACTGCTTCCTGAAGAAGGATGGAAAGCCTGTGCTGATCGACAGAGAGATGAAAGAGTTTTCTGAGACGCTCAGCACACTGCGGAAAACGGAATAGCGCAGAGAAAAGTCCGGCGAAAGAAAGACCGGGCTTTTTCTGTATGAAGAACTCCTGTCAGAGGCATGACAGAAGTAATACGGCATAAAGTGAAAGAACGTCCGTCCGTTTCCCTTGACAATATCGAGTATCGATAATATACTTAAATTAGAAATATCGATACTCGATAATACGGATTTGAAAGAGCGGAGGGGGCGGTTCTATGAAACGGCGGGATGAGTCGAGGAAGACGGTCAGAAAGAACTTCCGATATATCGAATGCGACGCGTTCGCGGAGTATCTCCATGATATGTCGCTCCGGGGGTGGCATTTCTGCGGGTGGACCGGCGGACTCGTCTTTGAGAAGGGAGAGGCGGAGGATATCTGCTACTGTGTGGAGGTGTTCCCGGGAGGAAGCGAGATGGATACGGCACCGGGGCCGGACGCGCTGGATTATGCAGAGTACTGCAGAGCGGCGGGATGGGAGCTGATCGACGGACAGGGGTGCTTCTGCATTTTCCGCAGGATTGATGAGAATGCGGCGCCGATTGTGACAGAGGAAGAGCGCCTGGAAAATATTTTCAGAGCGGAAAGAAATGCGCTGTTCTTGGAACTGACGTCACGCTCCTTCCTTACGTTTGTGTTTTGGGGAAAATTACTTGGAGATCAGTTTGAGGACTGGGCTTTTTCGGACGCCAGGCTTCTGCTCCTCCTCTTCAGTACAGCGGTGACGGCTTACCGGCTCTGTAAAACAGCGGCGCTGTATGTTCTGTGGAATCAGTACCGCAGAAGAGCCGAGGCGGGAGTCCCGGTGCATTACGGCCGGAGAAACGCAGCCAGACGGGCGGAAAGCGTGATAGGAGTGCTGGCGCTGGGCGGAGCGGCGGGATATGCGTGCCTTTCAAAAGAATGGATTATCCTTCCGCTTCTGGCGGCCATGTTACTGCTTCTGACCGGCATTGATTATTATATCGGCCGTATCCGCCCGAAGAGGAAAGAAAACTGGGCGCTCCAGATCGGCGCGGGCGGCATCTTGGTCTTAGTTATGCAGGTGGCTGCAGCGGCGGTATTTTCAATACCAGGAGCGGTGCCGGGGGAGGAGACGGACATAGATGCACAGGCGTCCGATGCGCGGGATCTGTCGCTCCGACCGGAGGACTACAGGGAAGTATACGGAGAACCGGTTTCCTCCAGATTGAGCAGCGAGAAGAGCGTGCTGGGCAGCCGGGCCTCTGTGAGGATCAGCTACGGGACGGAGGAGGAAGAAGATACAGACGGGATCATTTATTTTGTGTGCAGGTCAGAATGCCCGTGGGTGATCGAAAGATTCTGGAATATCAATACCCGCGGCGAATATCCGGAAGTTCACTGTGAGGACGCCTGGGACGCCCGGGAGGCATGGGGCGTCGGGAGATATGCGAAGAAAAACTATTATGTGCGTTATGACGACGTGGTGTTCATTATCTATGGCGAGGATCTTTCGGAGCAGAAGGCCGTGGATGCGATCAGGGAAAAACTGAATCTTCCGTGAGCAAGGCTGCCGATATGACAGAAAACCAGAGCTGACAGTAATGTGGACAAATAGTGAGGAGGGGATTCTATGGATAAACAGGAACAGAAAATGATTACGCGGAGATTCCGAAGTTTTCATTACACGGAGTGCGGTGCGTTTGAGGAATATCTGCGCCGGATGTCGAGGAAAGGACTGCACTTCCGGGGATGGAAAGCGGGAATGGTTTTTGAAAAAGGGAAGCCGGAAGATGCGGTTTATTCAGTGGAGGTCTTTGAAAAAGGAAAAGAAACCGATCTCCGTCCGGAACCGGATACAGAAGAGTTCGCCGATTACTGCGAGGCGGCAGACTGGGAGTTCATCGACGGAAACCGCCGGTTCTGCGTGTTCCGCAGAAGATCAGAAGATGCGGTTCCGATCATGACGGAAGAAGAGCGATTTTCTGCGGTCAGACGGGCGGAGATAAGAGGGATGATCAGATATACGATCGTATATCTTTTCCTGAATCTTCTTTTCGGTATAATTGCCTATCTGTATCCGGAGCTGTGGCTGTTTTCTAATTTGTATCTGCTTGTCATAATGATCATGCCGTTCATGCTGCTTTTGAATTTGGGAGAATATCTCTCCTTCTGTCTCTGGTATGTAAGGGGAAGAATGAGGCTTTCATCCGGAGAAGGAGTCCTGTACCCGAGACGGCTGTGGTACATTGCGGAGAACATTCTGATCATGGCAGTTCTGCTTGTTCTTATTCTGTGTATGGCGGCGGAGAGGGAGTGGTACGGTCTTTTCTATGTCGCCGTTATAACGGTTCTTCAGGTCGGCCTACGCTACGGGATAAATTATATCCGCCCGTTCAGAGAGGAACAAAAGCGGTATTCTGTATGGTCGGCTATAGCAGTCGCAGCAGCGATCTTTCTTCTGAATCTAATGCGTCCGGAGACAGATTACGGCTGGGCGGGAACGGAAACCAGTATTCTGGGGACAGCGGAAGAAGGATATATCAATATCAGTTCAGACGGAGAAGAAGTTACAGACTATATCTATGAGCTTTACCGTTCAGAGAAGCCATGGGTCATCAGCGTGGTGTGGTGGAGCCAGTCGAGAAGGGTGGAAATCCCGGCCAGCGCCGAAGGCGGCTGGGATGCGGAAGAGATGGCTGCCGATGACGCTTACGCCAGCAGGATCTTTGTGCGCTATAACGATGCGGTGCTGATCTTGTACGGAAGCACAGACCCCGGGGAGCGGGAGATCCGCATCCTCAGAGACCGCCTTGGGCTGAGCTGAAAAGGAAAGGAGAAGGATACGATGGCAAGAGAGCAGTTCCAGACGCTGACAGAGCCGATGTACTATATCCTGCTCGCTCTTACAGAAGAGTGCTGTGGGGTGGATATTATGGAAAAGGTCAGAGTGATATCGAAGGGAAGGGTAAAGGTCGGTCCCGGTACTCTCTATGCCATGCTGTCCAAATTCGAAGAAAACGGTGTGATCCGCAAGACCTCGGAAGAGGGCAGAAGGAAGTCCTATATCATAACAGACCGCGGAAACGAGATGCTCTGGGACGAATACGAGCGTCTCAGAACGATGGTAAGCGACGGGGCGGGCAGGATAAAGATGCAGGGCAGCGGACAGCCAGATGGCTTTTTGGAGCTGTCTTTTGCGAAGTAAGCAGGCCGAGCCATGCGAACATGATATTTTCTCGTTCAAATTGATTTTACGGGGTTAGTATACATCGAATCAATCTTGTCTTCTGCGATGAAAT
>CALWQS010000169.1 GCA_944383745.1 uncultured Mediterraneibacter sp.
CCATCTCCAGATTCTTATTCAACTGTTCATATTCAAGTGTTCCCGCCATGCTGAATCCCCCTTTACTGCTTTATCTTCTGCATTCCTTTCAAGATCTGTCTCTGATACAGATTTATTGCCCGCCGCCTGCAAAGCCGGGAGGCTTCCGACGTCTAATAAAACTGTTATCTGTAAATAGAAAAAACCCAATTATAATTTCTTATCAAGTATAGCATCTTTTTCTTGAATTTCAAACATTTTCTCACTGATAATTCACGATCGTAAGCTGCAGCGTCCTTCTCCCCATATATTCGTTCACCGACGGATAATAAGTGAAGGACATGACCTGCTTCTCCTCCATGGCTTTTAAACATGCCACCACATCTCCGAAGTACACCGCCTCCATCTGGTTCCCCGCGGCGTCTTCCAGCCGGCACTTGAGCACGTTGCGGTTCTTCCCGAAGATACGGGGGCTGATCACCCGCAGATTCCTCTCCGCGAACAGCGGCTTCGTGTTGCCCTTTCCGAAGGGCTCGAGGAGCTGAAGCTCTCCGATGAGCTGCTCTGTGATATACGGAAACGGAAGAAGCATGTCAATGGACACCTTCATCTGGAGATCTTCCTCGGTCAGATCCGCAAGTTCATTGATCGTCCTCCGGAACCTCTCCACATTTCCTTCCTCCAGGGACAGCCCCGCCGCCAGCTTATGACCGCCGAACTTGGTGAAAAGCGCCCTGCAGCGGCACATCTGTGCGAACATATCGTAGGACTCGATGGACCTGCCCGAGCCCTTCACTCCCTCCTCTGCCTTTGTCAGGACAAAGGCGGGCCTGTAGTAGCGCTCCTTGATCCGCCCGGCGATAATCCCGGCGATGCTCTCGTGGCAGTCCGGCAGATAGACGACCAGCACTTTATCCTCCTTGAGGGAAGTGCCCTCGATCATCTGTACGGCTTCTTCCACTCCCTTTTCCGTCATCTCTTTTCGGCTGTCGTTGAGCGCCTTTAAGTCCTCCGCCAGCATGACCGCCTCCCGCCTTGATTTCGCGTTCAGCAGCTCCAGCGCCCGCTTCGCCGTGTCCAGCCTCCCGCTGGCGTTGATGCATGGTCCCAGCACGAACCCGATATGGTATGTATTCAGCCGCTCCGTGTCAATGCCCGTACACTCGATCAGCGCCTTCAGCCCCTGATTCTTTGTCCGCTTCAGCATCTCCAGCCCCTGCTTGACGAAGATCCGGTTCTCCCCGGTCAGGTCCATCACATCTCCCACTGTCGCGATGGCGACATTCTCCATGAGATAATCCACGTCCTCGGGGTCTCTCTGCATGACATTGTAGAGCGCTTCGATCAGCTTATAGGCGACTGCCGCGCCGCAGAGGCCCTTGAAGGGATACTCACAGTCCGGCCGGTGCGGATCTACCACAGCGTCCGCGCGGGGGAGCATGTACTCTTTTTCTCCGTTCATCTCCACATAGGGGATCTCGTGGTGATCCGTCACGATCACAGTCAGCCCGTTCTTCTTCCCGTATGCGATCTCGTCCGACGCCGCGATCCCATTGTCGCAGGTGATGATCGTGTCCACGCCGTCACCCAGCGCCCGGTCAATAAGGTCTATATTGAGGCCGTATCCGTCCTTGATCCGGTCCGGAATGTCCGTGTCCACATGCGCGCCCAGCCCGGACAGCCCTTCCTGCAGGATGTACGTCGCGTTCACTCCGTCGATATCATAATCTCCGATGATGCGGATCGGCTTCTCCTCCGCGATCTTCTCCGCCAGGATCTCCACCGCCTTATCCATATCCTGCATCAGCATCCCGTCATATAAATCGGCGATCGTGCCGTTCAGGTAATAATCAATCGCCTCATCCCCGACCACATCTCTGTTCCGTATGAGCCTTGCCGTGATCGGCGAGATGTGATATTTCCGGGCAATGCTGTTAAAATCCGCCTTTTTCATGGTCAGAAACCATTTTTCCATATGTATTCTCCTCGTATGTCCGATTCTTTTTATCCTGCCCTAAAGTATAATACATTCCGTTTCACACACGCAACTATATCACAGGATTTCTCCTCAGAACCCGTGACAGAACAGAACGGAAGAAGCCCGCCCCGGCTCATTCCGGAACAGGCTTCTCCCTTTCTTGTCTCACTGTCTGAGAGACAGGATCACTATTTTCTTTTTTTCTTCTTTTTCTTCGGCTTAGAAGCATTGGCGTCTGCCGTCTTCACAGAATCCTCAGCCATATCTGCAGCCTGTGCTGCCGGCTGTCCTGCCATTTCGATCAGCTTCGCCTCTGACTCTGCGATCTCTTTCGCCTGTGCGCCCAGCTTCATCTTCATGACATACCAGAGCGCGCCTGTGATGCAGATAGAGGTGTATGTACCGCATGCGATACCTACCATCAGCGGAGCTGCGAACTCCTTGATGGAGCTGACGCCGAGAATATACAGCACAACTACCATGATAAAGGTCGTCAGGTTCGTGTAGATGCTTCTCGTCAGAGTCTGCATGATGCAGTGGTTCACAAGATCTTTGAGGCTCTGCTCGCGGCTCTTCGTCTTAAGCTCCTCGCGGATACGGTCGAAGATAACGATCGTCGCATTGATCGAGTAACCCACGATTGTAAGCATACATGCGATGAATGTATTTCCCACGGATACTCTCGCGATCACATAGAACGCAAGCACAACGAGCACGTCGTGTACGAGAGCCACTACCGCGCTGGTAGCGAAACGGATATCCTTAAATCTGAACCAGATGTACAGCAGCATACAGATCGTAGCGATAATGACTGCAACGACAGCGTCCGACCTCATCTCGGAGCTTACTGTAGAGCTGATATTCTCCGTCGTAATATCCGTCGCTGCAACACCGTAGTTCTCTCCCATATACTGTGAAAATTCTTCTCGCTCGTTCAGATCCAGCGTCTGTGACTTGAAGATAACCTGAGTCGTTCCCTTAACCGTCTGAACCTGGATGTTCGGATCTCCTGTGATGTCCTCCAGATCCGGGATCATCTCGCTGTCGATCTCATCCAGCGTATATTCTTTGTCGAAAGTCACAGTCGTGGATGTTCCGCCGACAAAGTCGAGGCTGTAGTTCATCGCCCCGATTCCGCGCGCATGGTTGATACCCATGAACACGAAGCCGCTTAAGCACAGAACGATGGAAATCGCGAAGAATACTCTGCGTTTTCCAAGGAAATCGATGGTCTTTCTCTTCTTGAGTTCTTTGCCGTATACTTTTCTGTTCCGGATGCCGAGCGCATAGAAGGAATAGACAATCAGCCTTGTGATGACAAGCGCCGTGAACATGGAGACCACGATGCCGAGCGCCAGTGTCTGAGCGAATCCTCTGACACTTCCGCTTCCTCTCAGCCAGAGCACGCCGGCTGCGATCAGCGTCGTCACATTTCCGTCGATGATAGCTGACATCGCCTTGTGGAATCCTGCGTTCAGCGCCGCATGTACGGATTTTCCGTCTGAGAGTTCTTCCTTCACGCGCGCGAAGATAATAACGTTCGCGTCGACCGCCATACCGATACCGAGGATGATACCTGCGATACCCGGAAGGGTAAGGGTGATGTCAAATGCATTCAGCAGGATCAGGACAAGCTCTGTATAGAGAATCAGCGCAAGGCTGGATGCAAGTCCCGGAAGGAGATATACAAAGCACATAAAGATGCACACGATCGCCAGTCCGATCGCTCCCGCCAGAAGGCTTGTGTCCAGCGCCTCCTGTCCGAGCTGCGCCCCTACTACCTCAGAGCTGATCTCCTCCAGCTCTACATTGAGTCCTCCGATACGGATCGTGGAAGCGAGGCTCTCCGCTTCCTCATAAGAAGCCATTCCAGTGATCTCTGCCTCTCCATTCTCGATCACATTGTTTACATCCGGCACGCTGACCAGCTCGCCGTCGTAATAGATCGCGATGGACTCGCCGGCTGCATATGCCTCCTGCGTTGCAGCGGCAAACGCCGCGGTCCCCTCGTCGTTCAGCTTCAGGCTGACTGCGTACTTTGTCGCATTTGTCGTTGAATCCGCATAGGTTCCTGCGGAAGCGCTCTCGACTTCATTTCCGGTCAGTACGATGGAGCCGTCTGCCTCCAGCTCATCGATCGTCTTCGTCAGCTCATACGCCGTTCCGTCTGCATTGATGGAATAGTTCGGATTGCCGCTGCTGTCATTCTGACGGATGAAATACAGGCTTCC
>CALWQS010000170.1 GCA_944383745.1 uncultured Mediterraneibacter sp.
AACAGGCTGTTCTGAATCCATAGGTCAGGACAGCCTGTTTGCTTTCTCATCTATTTCAGGAAACTCTCAATAATAACAGATTCCGCTTCTTCCTCCGTCATTCCGAATGTCCTCAGCTTCACAAGCTGTTCATCATTGATCCTTCCGATCGCAGCCTCATGGATGATCTGGGCGTCCACATGTCTTGCATCGATCTCAGGAATAGAACTGATCTCTGCATGATCCATGATAATGGAATCACACTGCACATGGGCATGGCACCGGTTATTTCCTATCGCCTTCGGATGGAACACCTGCTTGGAATTTCCTTTGCCGACAGATCTGGACACAATCCTTGCGGAGCTGTTCTCGCCGTTCAGCTCCACGTCCATATTGGACACTGCGGTCTGTCCTTCGTCTGTCATAAGCTTCTCTGTTACAAAAAGCTTTGCATTATCGGCAAGCTCGATATAATTCTCGCGCTCCGTAGAATCTACTCCTTTGATCTGTGTCGTCTCAAGCGTAAACACGGAGTTCTCGCCGACATAGATCTTTGTCACCGGGTTGAGCACTTTCTGCCCCGTCCCGTTTCCTTCTGCATAATGATTTTCCACATATTTGACATTCGCGTTCTTTCCCACATGGAATGCATGAATCCCATCGTGGCGCGTCTCGCTGCATCCCTCTCCATGGATTCCGCATCCGGCAATGATCGTTACGTCAGCGCCGTCTTCAATATAAAAATCATTGTATACGATATCAACGCCTTCCTTGGACATTACGACCGGTATATGCACCTGCTCGTTCTTTGCCTCGCCGCTGATATGGATATCGATTCCGGGCTTATCCTCTTTCTTCACTATATTAATATGACGGCTGTCGCCATGGCACACTGCCATTCCGTTCAATCGGAGGTTATATGCCCCTTCCTGCTTAAAACCATAGGAATCGATAACCTTCAGAACATCCTCCGTCACTTTATCCAGCTCGATCTTATCCGTCTTTTTCACCTCATTAGACTCCATAGAGTTCACCTCCCTTTTGTCTTCTGCACTCGCAGGAATCCAGCTCCTGACCGAAAAGTGTCGGCATGATTTCCTTTGCATCGCCGATGGACTCTACTCTGCCGTCGCTGATGACCATAATCCGGTCCGCCATCTGGATGATCCTCTCCTGATGCGAGATCAGGATCAGGCTCTCTTCCTTTTCCTTGTGGATCTGCTCAAAACGTTTGATCAGCATAGAGAAGCTCCACAGGTCGATTCCCGCTTCCGGCTCGTCAAAAATACAGAGATCGTGGTGCTTCGCCAGCACTGTCGCGATCTCTATACGCTTCATCTCCCCGCCGGACAGCGTCGCGTCCGCCTCTCTGTCAATATACTCCATAGCGCAAAGGCCGACACTGCTCAGAAGGCCGCAGCACGTCTTCTCATCCAGTGTCCTGCCGGCCGCCAGGGACAGCAGCCTCCTGACTGTCATTCCCTTAAATCTCGGCGGCTGCTGGAAGGCAAATCCGATCCCCGCCTTGGCACGCTCATCGATGGTAAACTCTGTAATATCCTGTCCGTCAAGGTAAATCTTTCCGCCTGTCGGACGGTTGATTCCCATGAGAAGCTTCGCCAGAGTGGACTTTCCACCCCCGTTCGGTCCCGTGATAACAAGCATCTCTCCGTTATTGACGGTAAAGCTCACATCTGAAAGGATCTCAGACTGTTTTCCTTCTTCTAAAACATCATATGATAAATGTTCTACCTGTAACATCTATATCTGTCACTTCCTTTTTTCTTTTGATACCCGCAGTCCCTCATGCAGAAAACCTCCGGAATACTTCCCGGTACTGATCCGCATAGATGCTCCCTCTTCTCCATATGAAAGTAAATTCATGAGAAACGTGAAAATCTTTCAGCGGAATCTCTTTCAGCGTTCCGCTCTCAAGTTCATCCCTGACCGCGACCTCATATAAAAATGTAATACCACATCCGGCTTTTGTCAACTCTTTAATCGTCTGCAGGCTTCCCGCCTCAGTCACGCGCATAAAGTCGCTGACACTCAGATTTTTCGCGTCAAGATAGCGCTCAAGCACCTCTCTCGTGCCTGATCCCTTCTCTCTGAGCAGAAGTCTCTCCTGAAAAAGATTCTCTATATGATCCGGCTTCTCCTGAAACTGATAATCCGGACTGCAGACCGCGATATATTTTTCATCCGAATACTTCTGATAATCATACTCGCTTTTCTTGAAAAATCCTTCAACAAGAGCAAAATCAATCTCTCCGCCGTCCAGCCGTCCAAGCAGTTCCTTCGTATTCTCCACTTCCATATGAATCCTTGCATCCGGGTACTTCTCCAGATAACTCTCCAGGATCCGTCCCATCAGCGCGTCTCCCACCGTTCTGGTCGCTCCAAAACGGATCTCCCGCTCTCCGTCAGCCTTGGTCATCTCATTCTGCATCGAAAGTTCATCATGCATCATTGTAAGCGACGCGTTCCGAAGGATCTCCCCCGCCCCTGTCAGACGCAGCTTCTTCCCCTCGTATCGGAAAAGCCTGGTATTGTAATGCTTTTCCAAAAAGCGGATATGCTGCGAAACAGCAGGCTGTGTAATATTCAGCTTCTCTGACGCTCTTGTAAAATTCATACACTGACATACCGTAAGAAATGTCTCCATCCTGAAATCCAGCATATGCAGTCCCCCTTCTTCTATAAGCCGCTCCGCAGCTCAAAGAAATAAGGGCGGAGTTTTTCTCTGCAAACCTCCGCCCCAATTTATAATGAACACTCCCTGTTCGTTATCATAACATATATTTATCATAAAATAAAGATATATAATTTTATTTTATTATATTTTTATGATATCATACGCTCAGTTGGAAATAACATGCAGATTTTCATCAGTTTTTTCCCGCTGAAGCTTACGGCCGGAAGATACTTCAAAAAGAAATGGAGGAAATTATCAATGAACTTTTTAAAGAAAAACAGCGCCGGACTTCTGCTCTGCCTTGCAATCGCGGTCCCTTCCTGGTTTCTCGGACAGGCAGTGCCGGTGATCGGCGGACCGGTATTCGCCATCCTCATCGGCATGGTGCTGACGCTCATCCTGACAAAAAAGGAGCCTTTTCTCCCCGGTGTAAACTATACATCGAAAAAAATCCTTCAGGCGGCAGTCGTCTTCCTCGGATTCGGCATGAACCTGACTGAGATACTGGCGAAAGGAAAGCAGTCTCTTCCTATTATTATCTCTACGATCTCAACGTCTCTGGTCATTGCCTTTGTCCTGTATAAAGCGCTTAAGCTGCGCACAAACAATGCAATCCTTGTGGGAGTAGGCTCTTCCATCTGCGGAGGCAGCGCCATTGCAGCGACGGCGCCGGTAATCAATGCCTCTGATGAAGAAGTGGCGCAGTCGATCTCTGTCATCTTCCTCTTCAACGTGCTCGCGGCCCTCATCTTCCCCACACTGGGCGCTGTGCTCGGACTGAGCAATGAAGGGTTCGGTCTCTTTGCCGGAACAGCGATCAACGACACCTCTTCCGTCACTGCCGCCGCAGCTGCCTGGGACGGCATTCACGGCAGCAATACCCTGGAAGCCGCCGCAATCGTAAAAATGACAAGAACCCTTGCGATCATTCCGATCACACTGATTCTTGCCATCTACAGGGGCAGGAAAGAGAAATCCTCAGAAGGGACAACATTCAGCCTGAAGAAATCTTTTCCTTACTTTGTATTGTTTTTCGTTCTCGCATCCGTAGTCACGACCGTGTTCCAGCTCCCCGCTGAAGTCACTGCCCCGCTGAAAGAGCTGAGCAAATTCCTGATCGTCATGGCCATGGCCGCCATCGGTCTGAACACGAACATCGTCAAGCTCGTAAAGACCGGAGGGAAACCGATCTTCACAGGGTTCTGCTGCTGGCTCGGAATCTCGGCGGTGAGCCTCGGCATGCAGCATGTTATGAACATCTGGTAGATAAATTCGGGTTTGTGTGGAAGTTATAACTGAGATAACGTCCGAAAACGTGGCGGGCTGACCAGTGGCAATTCTTCTGCGATGGCGGGAGGGCGGTTCAGTCTTCGTTCCGTAATCCTAGAAAGTCTAAAGGGAACGTGATCCGGCTAAAAGCAAGGCTTACGATAAGACAACTCACTATCGTTCAGACAATCTTATCGTAAGCCTTAACGCCGA
>CALWQS010000171.1 GCA_944383745.1 uncultured Mediterraneibacter sp.
GCTCCACTTGAAGTCACTGCTTTTATAACACCCGCCCCTTTGACTCACACTCATCCGGTCAGCAGAAGCCCTTCCACAGGAACGCTTCTGCTGTTTTATACTTTATCCAAGACAGAACTTCCCGCACAAACTCGGAAATTTAAAACGGAAGTGGCGGTGGAACTTCGGCTGTTCAGGACTTTCTTGCCCAATTTATACAGGATCAGAGCTGGTGGAAGTACAAAATGATTGGTAATACTTCAAACAAACTAAAATAGTTCCGTCTTCACTTCCGTTTTAAATTCCCGGGATCGCCGCGTAAACTTCCGGATGGATAAGCGCAGAAACCGGCAGGGCGGGATTCAGCTGTCTTTCTGAGAGGAGGGGCAGGGGATCCCGGTGACTTTGGAGAAGGGCGTAGAAAATCTTAAAGCTCCGGAAGATGGCGTTAATATGAAAAACAGTACTGTTTGAGCGTCAGCGAGTTGTGCTGTTTTTCATATTGTTCTTAGCCATCCTTCGGAGCTTTTAGTTTTTCTTACCCTTCGGAACGGAGCCTGGAGCCCCTGCCCCTCCTCTCAGAATACGTCTTCGATCCTCATCTCCGCCCTGTCGGTTTCGGACTTAATCTAATCAGAAGTTTCCGCCGACAAACCCGAATTTACAGGGTTGCTTTATAGTAGTTGATGAGGCATCCGTCGAGTATGATCTGTCTCTCTACATCAGTCAGATCGCCGAGTCTTAAATCGATCTCCTTGAGCTCATCGCCGACAACATATGCTTTGATGACGTCCGCTTTCTCTTCCACGGCTTTTCTGACATCCGGAACGAAGATATAGTCGCCGTTCTTGAACGGAAGCGCCTCGTGGTCCGCATCAGTCAGGAACGGAAGCATTCCCCAGTTGATCAGGTTGGAGCGGTAGCGCTTCGTCGCATATTCAACAGCGATGTTCGCCCAGCCGCCCAGCACCTTCTGGCAGGATGCAGCCTGTTCACGGGCGGAGCCGTCTCCCGGCTTCACAGCGAAGATCGTACTTCCGACGCCGATATTTCCTTTGCCGACTTCCGGAAATGTCTTCTGGATCGCCTCCATCACCGGCTTCAGTTCTTCCAGTGCATCCAGCGGACATGTGCCAGCCTCAATCGCTTTCTGTGCCTTCTGCACTTCTTTTGCCCGTCCTACGTATGCCGGGTCTTTTCTTGAGAGCGCGAACTCTGCAAGTCCCAGCGGGTTGGAGCGGTAGGAGGAAGTCTCTCCGGACGGGATGAGCTCGTCTGTCGTTGTAACCGGATCATGGATCTCGGATACAACCTTCACGATCAGATTCTCCGGCAGAGCGGACATCTCCGGCCAGTCCTTGATATTCGGACCGAACTGGATCTCCACGCTCGGATCTGCCACTCCATGGCTGTCAAATACACGGTTTGCGTAAATATTGCTGTCAAAGTGATATTTCTGTCCTTTATATTCCACATCCATCGCTGTCGCCGGAGTAAGGAATCCCTTGTTCGCAGCTGTCGCCGCGATGGAACGCGCATCCATAAGAGCAACGGATGAGATCTGTCCGCTCTGAAGCTTGCTTCCCTCACGGTTCGGGAAGTTTCTCGTCGTATGGCGGATAGACAGCGCGTTGTTCGCCGGAGTGTCTCCAGCGCCGAAGCACGGTCCGCAGAACGCGGTCTTCACAACAGTTCCCGCCTCCATGAGGTCGGCCACTGCTCCGTTCTTCACCAGTTCCATGTAGATCGGCATACTTGCCGGATATACGCTGAATGTAAATGCGTCGGAACCGATATTTCTTCCTTTGATGATGTCTGCCGCAGCACAGATGTTTTCGAATCCGCCGCCCGCGCAGCCCGCGATGATTCCCTGCTCTACATAGAGCTTTCCGTCGCGGATCTTATCCTGCAGAGAGTAGTCCACCGCGCCGTCCAGGCTGACAAGGGCCTTCTGCTCCACATCGTGGAGAATGTCTTTCAGGTTTGCGTTCAGCTCGTCGATCGTATAGACATTGCTCGGATGGAACGGCATAGCGATCATCGGCTTGATCTCGCTCAAGTTCACATAAACGCATCCGTCGTAATATGTCACTGCGCCCGGGTTCAGTTCTTTGTAGTCTCCGGCTCTTCCGTGAATCTCGTAGAACTCCTGGATCTTCTCGTCTGTCGTCCAGATCGAGGACAGGCAGGTCGTCTCTGTCGTCATGACGTCGACTCCGATACGGAAGTCTGCGCTTAACTTCTTCACGCCAGGTCCGACAAACTCCATCACTTTGTTGTTCACATAGCCGTTCTTGAATACCGCTCCGATAATTGCAAGGGCAACGTCCTGCGGTCCGACTCCCTTCATCGGCTCGCCGTCCAGGTAGATCGCGATCACGCCCGGCATCTTGATGTCATAAGTCTTGTTGAGAAGCTGTTTTACAAGCTCCGGTCCGCCCTCGCCCATAGCCATCGTTCCGAGAGCACCGTAGCGGGTATGGCTGTCCGATCCGAGGATCATCTTTCCGCCGCCTGCAAGCATCTCGCGGGCGAACTGGTGGATTACCGCCTGATGAGGCGGTACATAGACGCCGCCGTACTTCTTCGCGCAGGTCAATCCGAACATGTGGTCATCCTCATTGATCGTACCGCCAACCGCGCAGAGACTGTTGTGGCAGTTCGTCAGCACGTAAGGCATCGGGAATTTCTGAAGTCCTGAAGCGCGAGCTGTCTGGATGATCCCGACAAATGTGATGTCATGGGACGTCAGCTTGTCAAAGCGGATCTGCAGATTCTTCATATCAGAAGAAGTATTATGATCCTTCAGAATGTTATACGCCATCGTATTCTTCGCGGCTTCTTCCTTTGACAGGGGAACCTGTACATTGCCTGTATCTTCCATGATCTCAGTGCCGTTTAAGAGATAGACACCGTTGTCATACAATTTAATCATGTAGAAACCTCCTTAAAATCTAGTGTTTCCGCCTTATACGGATATCAGAATACATTCCCTCCTCTTCCCGGCGGACTGTCCTCTGATATCCGTGCATGGCAGAACTAAAAGTATTTTAACATATTTCGCTATTCTAGTAAAATCAAAATTTCCGCGTTTGGGGACGTAGTCAAATTCAATTTCACTACGTCCCCAATTGACATTCACTGTGTCCCTGATTGCAGTTCACTGTGTCCCCAATTGACTGTTTTATCAAATGAAACTATAGCAGAACGAAATCAAAAAAGGCACTGCTGCGGAGCAGATCACCCCATTGAACACTGACAGCACCACTGTCTCCCCGTCTGTGTACCGGATCATCATCGGCAGCGTCGTATCCTCACTCGTGGCGCCCGCAGGCGCAATGCATGTATAGTAATTCATTTTTTTCGCTATCAGCGGGATACTGAAAAAGGAAAATATCTCCCGCAGCAGATTGCTCAGAAACGCAATGCTGCCCGCCCGCGCGCCCGCGAGATTTCCGATTGTCACGCCCGACAGACTGTACCATCCCATTCCCGAGGCGATCGCCGCGCTCTGGTTTAACGGGATTCCCGCGAGCAGTCCGCTCACAATTCCTCCTGCCAGAGATCCTGCGATGATTCCGATGGGGATCACAAAGATTCTGACATGATACTCTTTTATCTTGCTTACGATTCCTTTGCTCAGCCCGATGCTGATCCCTACCAGAAACATCAGTATGTACAAAATATAATCCCTGTTGGCAGTAATGCTCTGTATCAATGGAGTCTTGTCCAGTCCCGCCATCCCGCAGGCGATTCCTCCTGCAAGAGCAATTACCGCAAGACAGACCATCATTCTTCCTCCCCCTTCTTTCTTCTTTTTTCCAGAAATATCCTCGTCAGGGGATATACCGCGATTACCGAAAAAACTGACGGAATCAGAAAAAATATGATGCTCTGCGTTCCAAGCGATGTGATCTCACTGACAAAATCATCCCTGCTTCCGAGCATGACTCCCATGGAAAATATCAGAAGGACTGTGCAGACTGTCTGAAGGATCTCATTGAGCCGTTTCCATCTTACAGGGAAAAAGAATTTGCCCACGAGCACTCCGAGGCACATGATAAATATGACATCCATAACTTTCTCCTTATCAGCATTTTAAGACACTTTTTCAAGGATAGCATA
>CALWQS010000172.1 GCA_944383745.1 uncultured Mediterraneibacter sp.
ATCTGCCCTGCGACTTCCTTTGCCTCTTCCGTCGTCTCATCGCTTGTAATCCCGCCCACTGTAGTCAGGTTGATCATAGCATACATAGGGCCAAGGACGATCATGTTCACGATCACAACGAGCGACACGAGCATACTCAACGCGGAATATTTCCGGATCATCCGCTTTTTACTTTTCTTTTTCACCTTCATACAGGCAATCATAACTACAATTGCCGCGATCCATAGCACGCCCAGCGCGATCAGATAAGGTTTGCACGTCTGAAGGACGCCGATGACGTCTTCCCATTGAATAGCTATCATAATAGTTCCTCCTCATTCCAGAATCAGAACTTTTCATAAAGTATTTTTTTCAGATCACTCGGCCGGCATTGATTTTTCTGAATTTTTACATTTTGAAAAGTTCTTGACAAATTGTTTAATAATAAGATAATGTATTTACAGGCAGATAACAATACACAGAAGCGCGAAAAGCAGACGTTTCCAGACACTTTTCATTTTTTGTCAAGAAAAGTTTACGTATAATTTCCAAAATTTTTGTAAAGGGAAGGTGCATTATGAAAAAAACATCAGAAATGAAGCCAAGAAAAACTGACCGAAGAACAATTTATACAAAAAATGTGATCAAAGATGCCTTATTAGACGCATTGGCAGAAAAATCTTTTGAACAGATCACAGTTACAGACGTCTGTCGCCGTGCAGAGGTCACACGTGCAACTTACTATATCCATTATCAGTCACTCACGGAAGTATTGGATGAACTGTTAAATGATGCGTTACAAATGGCGGATCAAGACTGCCAGAAGCAGGACGAAGACGCCTTACAGATCATGAGTCTTCTTGCCGAAGAGACGGCAGATTATTTGAAGGAAAAAGAATCTCTCCTTCCCGTCTGCCATCGCGTTGCGCAGCTTCCGAAATATCAGGTTATCTTTCATGACGAAACAATTTCCGGCTATGTAGTAAACCGCATTTACCAATGCCAACGTCAAAGGCTCGCACCCGTTTTCATGAAAAAACTTCACTTGACCAAAAAAGAAGCCGAAATGCTCACGCTTTTTGTCATCACAGGAACATATAATGTCAACAAATCACTCAACTGGAAGAAGAATGGCACCTGGTATCAGATACATTCTATGCTGTTGAAATTTACATCCGGCGGATATGACCGCTTAAGAAAGACATATAGACAGGATGAGACGGACTCATAAAATTGAGCCTCGTCTCCCCATTAAATTCACAAATTAGACGGCTTATTTCTTTTCCCTGTGTTTCCTGACCCTCTCACTTCTTCGTGGTAAAAATAGTCCACGATCACGGGATGTCCTTTCGGCACTCTCCCATAGGGCATCTCATTGTCCACAAAAGGGCAGTCGTACTTTTGCGCCATCTCCTTCGCCTTCTGTTCCAACGCTTCAAAATACGTCCTGTCATGGCGGTTGTAGATCTCATCATACAGAGGCTTAAGCTGCGGATATTTTTCGGCGATATAATCCATGATCGTCTTCTTAAACCCGCCCCTCAGATTCAGGTTCTCCAACCAGAACAGGTCGCACTGATCCTTCACGCGTTCAAAGATTGCTTCCATTTCTGTGATTTCCGGGAAAACCGGCGCAACAAAGCAGACTGTGCGGATGCCGGCGTCATAGACTTTCTTCATGGCAGCGATGCGGCGTTCAATACTCACCGCCGAGTCCATGTCATTTTTAAAGTCTTCATCCAATGTATTGACAGACCAGGAGACCGTCACCCGCCCCATCTCCTTTAAGAGATCCAGGTCTCGGAGCACCAGGTCCGACTTGGTGCAGATTAGGATCTCCGCCCCGCTGTCCTTTAGCTGTTCCAGAAGTTTCCTTGTATTTCCAAAACGTTCTTCCAATGGATTGTACCCGTCCGTGACCGAACCGATCACGACTCTCTGCTCTCTGTATTTTTCTGGATTTTTGATTTCCGGCCACTTCTTGACATCCAGAAATGTCCCCCACTCCTCGGTATGCCCGGTAAAACGTTTCATAAACGATGCATAGCAGTACCTGCATGCATGGGGACAGCCCACATACGGATTAACGGAGTAACCTCCCACCGGCAGGCTTGATTTTGTCATAATATTTTTGGTGACAGTCTCTTTCACCAGTATCCCGTCGATCATTTCTGCCATTGTCTCTGTTCCTCCAATATTTTTTCGAATGGCTCCGGCAGTTCCTGCACCATTTCTTTTTCTCCCATAATGGGAAGTAAGTCTTCTTTCCAGAATACCGGAATAGAAATCTCATGGGCCTGCTTTGTAATAGATATTGCCCAGTCCGGAGATGTTCTCACTTTGCGGCTCATTTTCCCGGTCATAGTTCCCACCACGATCCAGTCGATCCCGTGAAAGTCCACCGTTCCCGGATCATCAAAGAGCGGTTCAAAAGTGACATGGTAATGTTTTGCCCTGATATTCTCCCGCAGTGCGTCGATCCTCCATATCTCCGATCTTCGTGTGACTGTCACACCGAACCAAACGTTGTCAAGCTCTGTCACAAAATGAAGCAGATCCGGGCGTTTAGTAAGAAACAGAAACTGATGCTGTGGATTTTGGGCAATCCTGGAAAATATCTCTTCACGCCATGCATCCTCCCATCCGGCAAGGTCGCTCATTCCCGTGAGCAGAAAATTCTGCGGGCGTTTCCGGTCCATCAGACGCAGTTTTCCCGGGAAATACTCCGGTTTCTCAAAATCCTCAATGGTACGGAAACGCCGCACGTTATTTCTTGCATAACAGTAGGAACAGCCGATCTTACACCCGATCACAATATTCAGATTCTGTATCTGGTCTTTAATACAGACGGCCATAGTTTTTCCTTTCTTTCTCTGCTCGCCTTTTTACAGATTTCCTTCTTCAGCCGGAGCGACTTTACCAAACCCGTTCCATGCATATAGTCCGTCTACGGTGTCATCTCCATAGATTTTCTCAATACTGCAGATATGGAAGAAATGGTCTCCTGTCTCCTCTGCTTTTTCTAACGTACATACAAATGCAAGTCTCGTATCTGCCGGGATCTGAATCCCACCGTCCGGAATTTCTTTCATCTCAATCCCGAACTCACTTACTTTCGCAGTGTCCTTTCCCGAACTTTCGCCGCATGCAAACACTTTTTCTGCCAGACTTTTACCCGGTACTGTGATGACCGCTTTTTTCTCCGTCTGTGTTCTTGCTGCCGTATGAGACTGTTTCCCTGCCGCAAATCCGATCATCGGCGGCTGAAAGGACAAATAAGATACAAAACAGATTGGTGCCACATTTGTAGACCCATCCTCATTTCTTGTACATATCAGGGTCAGTGGATTCGGTGATGTATACTGGGTTGCCTGCATAATGTTTAATTCTTTCATACGAACTTCCTTTCTGCTGCTGACAGCGTAAAAAATGTTGATTTTTTCTTTCCTGCACTCTATAATTCATATAGTATATAAATTGTACCAAAGATAAAAAGCATTTCAAGTACGCAGATTAAATATACATAGTATGAAAAATAATACCAGAGAGGGTTTATATACCATGAAAAAGATCAAAAAACTGCCGCCTTATGAAGAATATAAGGAACTCGTATCCGATATCCTGCTGACTGAAAACGGGAACTGTCCAGTCATGCCTGTCGTCACCATGCTGCAGGGGAAATGGAAACTCCAGGTGATCTACGAACTGATCATCCAAAGTCCCATGCGTTTTGGCGAACTCCGCAAGGCGCTGTCCGGCATTACAAACACAATGCTGACAAATGTACTCCGCGACCTTGAGGCAGACGGGCTCGTAGACCGCATCCAATATAACGAAATCCCGCCCCATGTGGAATATTCTCTCACCGACAAGGGACGGGATCTGCTACCCGTATTCTATGCAATTACCGACTGGGGATTGAAATATATCCCCTGAAAAGAATAAGAACGACCGCATCAACAGAAAGACTCTAACTCTTTTTTCAAAGCAGCAAGCGTCTCGTCCAGATAGCCGTCTACTCCAAACGATTTTTCCTTAATATCTTCCGCAATGTACACTTCTCCGAGATTGATCGTTATATAGGCTGCATTCGGCTCTTTCGC
>CALWQS010000173.1 GCA_944383745.1 uncultured Mediterraneibacter sp.
GTAAGCCTGATATGCTCTTCGTAGTTTTTCAGCCGGGTCTCAAAATCGACTTCCAGCTTCTTATAGAGCTGGTCCAACTCAAGGAACACTCTCGCGTCGGATTCATCCAGTGCGAACGCCTTCTCCATCTCTGCGCGTGCCTTCTCCAGATCGCCCTGCTTATTGTAGTACGCCAGCGCAAGGTTCCTGTGCACGGTGGGGAAATCCGGTCTTCTCGCAGCGGCATCTTCCCACAGGCGGACCGCCCGCTCATACTGCAGCTTATCGTAATACAGATCACCCAGATAATAATACGCCATCGCCCCTTCCGGATACAGATCAATGGCGGCTTCCAGCACGGCGATATCCTCCAGCTTGTTCGGGAAGCAGTACAGCGGTGGGCAGCTGTCTGCTCTCCTGCACGCTTCTTCTGCCGCCTCTGTCTCTCCCAGCCTGTGCAGATAGTATGCTCTATAATATGTAAGCATCGGATAATCATCCGAGCATTCTCCGAGAATCGCCAGCGCCTCTTCCAGGCAGCCCGATTCCGCATAGTCCCGCGCGGTCTGGAGATAACTCTCCCGGAAACCGCGCATCAGGGCATTCATCTCATCAAGGACCGCCTCACGCTCCGGGCTGATCTGCGCGAGCTCAAATCTCGAGAGATAGTCAAAAGGATCCACTTTCAGATTCTCCTCGATCTGCCTGCGCGCCTCTTCCGTTCTGCCAAGTTTTCTCAGGATCACCGCTTTCAGGCCGCGCGCCTTGATGTTGTGGGCGTTTTTCACAAGCCCTTTCTCCGCAAATTCAAGCGCCTCTTCATAATGTCCTCTCTCTGATTCAATAGCCGCAAGATAATAGAAGGACATCTCCTGCTGCTCATTGCTCCACGCCGCCTTGTAGAATGCGTCAAATGCTTCATCCTTCCTGTCCTGATAGAACAATGCCAGCCCGAGATTATAGTACGCTTCACTGTCGTACGGGTTCGGGTTCTTCCAGGTGAGACGCTTCAGCGCCCGGCGGAAATATCCTTCCGCCTCGCCGAAACACCCTCTCCGCAGCAGCAGGAGGCCGTATGCATTGTTGATGCGGATATCCCCCTTATCCCGCTTCAGCCCTTCCAGATAATAGGGGTCAGGGAGGTACGTCGCGTGGCGGTACTGTTCGATATGCTGCCCGGTCAGGAAGAGTTCTTCATTGGTCATGATCTCTTCCGGATCTTTTGCAGCCTCCGCCGGCTTCGCGATCTCCGGGATTTCCTCCTCTTTCGGCTGGTATTCCACAAGGAGTTTTCCGTCCGCATAGACGGCGGCGCGGATATCCGACGCCTTCTCCGCCCGGAAGCTGATTGTCTTCTCATAAATATCCACCGGCGAGAGAACCGTATTTTCCCGACAGATCTCATCCCCTCTGCAGCTCAAGACAACCTCTGCGTTCTCATACCTCTCTGTGCCGTAAACCGTCAGAGCGATCTCCTTTTCCGAGACTTCCATATTCATGACAGCGTGGATCGTGGCGTTCTTCACCGGTCCCACCTTTTTATACGGCATGAAATACTGCTTGAACACCTTTTCCTCGAACGGCTTCAGCCAGGTGAAATCCGGCTGATTGTCCGTATATACGCCGGTCATCAGCTCAATGTACGGGCCGTCCTCATCTGTAAGATTCCTGTCCCAGGCTTTGCCGAAGCCGCCGCATCCCCATGTCCACTGCTTTTTTCCCGGCGAGACATGGTGGTCCGCCACATGCAGGATGCCCGCCTCTCTCCCGTAATCATATCCTCCGACGAAGTCATAGTCCGACTTTTCCGCCATATAGGAGGTCGGCACAGGGATGTTCTTATAGCGCGAGATGTCCACGCCCTCGCTGTAGTCGTGCTTGTAATAGACTCCCTTCGCGATCGGGAATCTGGACACATCCCTTTTCCCGTGGTCCATAACAAAATGGACGTCCGGCGGAAAGATCGACTGCGTATGGTCGTTTACCGGGACAGCCGGGTTCGCCCACCAGAGAAACGTCTGGGGCAGCGCCGTCCTGTTGTAGAGCTGGCCTTTGATCTCAATGTACGCTTTGTCAGGATAGAGGGTAAATGCGGCAATCCCCTTCGTCCCGTACATCTGATCCACATCGTTGACCAGAAGCGTCTTGCTGCCGTCCTCATTCTCCCGGATCAGGTGGTCCACCGGCATAAATGTAGTCGGCCTGTGGTGCTGCGGCCAGTTAAATTCGATGCCGCCCGAGATCCAGGGACCAAGCAGTCCGACAAGCGCCGGCTTGATCACGTGGTTATAGTACACGAAATCATATCCGTTCGTCTTGTCGTAAGCTCTCTGAATCCTTCCGCCGAGTTCCGGGAGAACCATCACCTTTATGTAATCATTCTCAAGAAAGACCGCGTGATATGTCTTGTCTGTTTTCACACGGCTGATCTTTTCCGTCGTGGGGTACGGATACACTTTTCCGCTGCTGCCCTGATACACTCGTTTCTCCAGAAACATCGGATTCTTATCCGGCTCGCCGGCTTCATAGGTCGGGATCACTACCTCTTCTCCCCATATTCTTGCTTCGCTCATCTTGTTTTTCCTTTCTCTGTGTTACCTGTTCCGTCTGGTTCGGTATTTATACATATTATATCCGGGTAACCCGCCGGAATCATTAGCGTTTCTTGCCATTGCGTTTTTAAAAATTGCTCTTTTTTCTCTCTATGAGGAAAATGCAGGCTCTTCTTTCTTTCCA
The DNA here is from genome assembly GCA_944383745.1 of uncultured Mediterraneibacter sp. Lineage (GTDB taxonomy): Bacteria > Bacillota > Clostridia > Lachnospirales > Lachnospiraceae > Mediterraneibacter. Next base: position 2,716 of record CALWQS010000173.1, read on the forward strand.
TGCGCAGGAAAAGACCGGGGAGAGATCCTGTTCTCGGTTCTCTCCCCGGTCTTATCTAAACTTTATAGGAAGTTATTCGGCAGAAAGCCGTTTCTTCTAGTGTTTCCGCTGTCTGTTCTTCTGCGCGGCAGCTCCAATGGCAAGCGCGGCTCCCATGACTGCGATGAACCATACCGGGCTCATCTCATCCCCTGTCTTGACCGCACGCCCTGCCGAAACGTTCGTCTTCTGCGCAGTGCTTCCGCCATTATTGACGCTGTCTCCTGCGGATGCGCTCAGCTTATCGCCGCTGCCTGTATCTGCAGTGCCCGTATCAGAGCCGGCCGCATCACCTGCGCCGCCGTCTCCCGTACTGCCGCTCTCCTTCTTCACAAGCCGGTCCAGAGACGCCCGGAGCGCCGTCTCCGCCTCTTCTACCAGGACAGAATCTGCCTGGCCGTCATCATATACCTCGATTGCTTTTGCAAGAGCATTATTTAATGCCGCCACAGACTCATCTGTATATTCTGCAGTATTGATCGCCTGTGCCTGGCTGATGAGATCTTCGAGCAGGTCTTTGTCCGGTATCAGACGGAGATTTCCCATCGCAGTGAGCAGCCTGCCCCACGCCCGGTCAATCTCATCCTGCATTGCATTCTCGTCTGCCGCCGCTGCTTTTGCTTCCTCGAGCGCCGCCTTGAACTCATCCTGTCCTGCTTCCAGATATTTCTCCAGATCGAGGGCGTCCGCCATTGCGATCACTTTGCCCAGGTCAGTCTTGTCGCCCTGTCTGAACGAAAGCATCTGCATAACCCGCATCAGCTCTCCCCAGCTCTCGTCCACCATATTCTGAGTCACAGAAGCATCTCCAGCCTGCACTTTCGCGAGAAGGTCTTCTGCATCAGCAAGGCACTCACTGAATTTCTCTGCCACTGCCGGGACTACGCCTTCCGTGTCAGCTGTCTTCGCAAGCTCGATCATATACTCCAGAACCGCTGTTGAAACAGGCTCTGCGTATTCTGCCGCACCGATATCTGTCTTCCCGTCTGCAAGCGGTGTTCCGAAGTAGTCTCTTCCGCCGTTGTCCTCGATCTCAAGTCCTGCATCGATCGCCGGCGATCCTTCCCGAAGCCGGTATCCGCCCAGTGTATCGATCGCAGAGTCGCCGAGCACACCTGTCCCGCCTTTTCCCGGATCTGTGAACATCGGGTCAGCGATAATCTTTCTGCTGTCCTCCGGTGTGCTGTCATATCCGTAGTACAGATTGTTCTCATAGGAGAAGTTTCTTCCCCATGTTGTCGTCGTCGATGTGCCGAG
>CALWQS010000174.1 GCA_944383745.1 uncultured Mediterraneibacter sp.
AAAAGATCGTGAGTGCTTACACTGCAGCCAGACATGTATCGGCTGCCGGCAAAATGTGATCGGAGATAACGGAGGAAGGAAGATGGACGGTATCATAGCAGACCTGATCAGGCGGCGTTCCATCTGCGAACAGGGAATCGCAGACCAGAATCAGAAGATCAGACGATATGAAAAGGCATATGAGTCTCTGAGGCAGTTCCGCGGGGAGGAAAGCAGGGCTCAGGACAGCTTTCAGAGAATCAATTCAGAAAAACTGAGCAGGGCGTCCGATCTGTATGCGGTCAGTTCGACATGCAGGACGGCACAGCTTTATATGGAGGGATCGCAGAGGACGATGGACGGGATCGGTGCAAAGATCGTAGGCGCTGCGTTTACCGGTCTTGATTTTATGGTTTTTCTGAAGCTGGAAGAATATAAACGGAAGGTACGGGACTGCGAAAACAGGATCGCAGAGCTGCAGAGATCGATCAGTATGCTGAATGGCATGATCGATGATGCAGAGCGGGCTGCCGCAGCAGAAGGGGGCGTATGCTGATATGGAAAGAAAGCTGATCTGTGCAGACGGAGAACTGTCTATAGCGCGGAACAAGACAGAACGGTACATACAGTTTCTCCAGAAGAGTATTGAAGAGTACAGTACGATTCTTAACGAGGCGGCGGATAAGGGAATCGAGGACGTCCTGGTACGAAGAGAGCTGCAGCGCCTCGCTTCGGAGGTATTATCTCTTCGCAGTGAACTGCAGGGACTGTATTCTGCGATGGCGGACTGTGTGAGAAGAGAGATCCAGGATGTGGAAGATGCGGACCGATTTACTTATCCGGATATTTCTTTTGGCGATATTATGAGCACGCTCGCAGGATTTTTCTGAGAGAGCAGGCGCAGAGAACAGAGGATATACTATGCGGCGGTGTGCGGATGGAGGTAAGTGGTTTTGCAGAGCGGAGAGATTATTGCAAGGGAACAGCTGCTGAAAGAGCAGGCAGGAAGAATGCGGGATCTGGCAGCGAAGGTCGAAGCGAGAACGTATGAGATGTCGATGGAACGGGGAGAAGGAGCTTTTGTTGAGGCAATGGAGATATTTGCCTTAGAGCTTAAGAATATGGGAACTGCGTTAAGCGGTCTGGCGTATGTGACGGCAGACCGGCTGGAGAGTGCGGCGCAGCAGTTTCATACTGCTGATTCAGAGGATTCTGCCAGCCTGTTCGAAGGGGGAGATTGAAAATGAAGAGCGGCAGAAAGATTTTTACAGCCGTCCTGGCTGCGGCATGTGTTCTGTCATTTGCGTCATGCGGGCAGTCTGACGGACAAGGGAAATTTGAGAATAAGAGCAGGGAGGAAGAGCAGGTGAAGAAAGAGTGGACGCAGAGGCAGAAGAAACTGCTTGAGGAAATGGGGCTTTCCGGGGATTATGACGAGCTTACTGATACGCAGAAGAGCGCGGTGACGTCTGCTGATGATATGCTTGCTTATCTGGAAGAGAAGTATGGGCAAGAATTCTGCTATTTATCTTATGCCCCGTCAAGTACGCTGGACAAAGCCCATCTGGAAGCATATCCGGCGGACGGGCAGCCCTATGATAAGGTGACAGTATACCGCACCTATGAGAATGGAGAATATTCTTATGAGGATGATTATGAAAATATTCTCGCAAGACCCTGGTATGAGGACAAGGTGAGAGCTTTTGCAGAGGAATATTTCCCGGAGAAAGGGATTAAAGTATATACGGATATTAGGAGTATAGACGGAGAGGTAACGGAAGAGAACATACTTGAGACAGTATCGGCGGCCACATATGTGTTCACGGATGATTCAGTCTGCAGCACCGAGGCGTATGAACGTTTTGTCGATGCATGCGGCCAGTGGCTGAAGGAACACTGCCAGGGTGTGCCGGCAGGGATTTATCTGCGGATGACTCAGTCGGAGGCATGGGCAAAGATCAGCGAGGCAGACTATGAGGATAGTATCAGGGAAGACATCTTCACAGCGGAAAACGACTGCTCGATTTCCGGCTCGGGCAAGGTAACGATATACTAGCGGGGGAATTACTATGCAGCTTACGGATGAACAGATCATGCTGCTCGAGCAGCTGACATATTTGGAAGATAAAGTGGCACGGGAGGCAGATGTTGTGCTGGGACCATATGACAGTGTGGAGAGCCTGCTCAGGCAGTTTGACGAGGATGCCCTGGCAGAGCTGGAAGACTCGGATGAGCAGTTTGAAGGGCTGGTCAGCGGAAAGCAGTGGGCAGCCATTATCCGGCAGATCCAGAATGACCCGGAACTGTACAGCCTGGATATTGCGGGTAAGGATGATTCGGTCCCGGCAATCTGCTTCACAGACCCGAACGACCCGGACAGCGCTGTGGTGGCATTCAAAGGGACAACAGGGCAGAAGGAGTGGTGGGATAACGGAAGCGGATTCGGACTGTCAGATACAGAGAAACAGAAGGAAGCGCTGGAGTATATAGAGAATCTCCCTTATGACAGTATCACGGTAACAGGGCACTCAAAAGGCGGAAATAAGGCGCAGTATGTGACAGTCCTTTCCGATAAGGTGGACAGATGCATTTCTATGGACGGACAGGGATTTTCTCAGGAATTCCTGGATCGGTATTATGCGGAGATCGAGAAAAAAGGGGGCAGTATTACAAATTATTACCTTGACGGTGATTTTGTGAGTATCCTTCTTTTCCCGATTCCGGGATCTGCGCAGGTCTGTATTGAAGGAGATGACAGTATCATTCTTGAGAAAAACCATGTTCCTTCTTCTTTTTACCGGTATTATCAGGATGAAGACGGATACTGGCACATACTGGAAAATAAAAGCGGAGATCCGGCGCTGGTCATCGGCACGCGGGAAGAGGTTATGGTCTATCTGCATGAACTTACAGTCTTTCTCCTCAACGTGATGCCGGAAGAAGATAAAAGAAAAGCAGGGGACTATATCGGAAATATTCTGGCGATCCTTATGGGGCAGGGAGATTTTCCTATCGAGGATAAAGTATATAATAAAGATAATGTCGCAGAGTATCTGCTGTCTGACAAGGAAATGCTCGCAAAGCTTCTGGCTTACTTTATTAAGTATGTTGAGACCTATAATCTTACAGATGAGGAGGTAAGAAGCCTGGCGGAAGTGCTTGGACTTGACAAAACACTTGCAGCAATCGAAGAAGATATGGCTGAGGATAATAAAACTCTGAGCGGATTCATCTCAGATGCAGGCGGACTCTTGAATCTGATTATCAATCAGATCAGAGACGGGAAAGAAGATCCGGTTATAGAATGGCTGCTGAAATGGATCGGCGGATGGGAGTCGGAAGAAGTGGGAGAAGATATGGTCGACTTTTGGCGCAGCTTAGAGAAAGAGTATCAGAGTATCCCGGATTTTGATCCGGAAAAGGCGCGGGCGGACGCCGCGGGAAAAGGGGCAAAAATAAGGGATTTCTCAGAGAAAACTTATTCGATCCTGATGAGCGCGATCCTGTCAGTTGAGGCGGATACTTACGGTTCAGTGTCCGGATGGTCGGGATACGCGGGAGAAGAGTGGTACGATACCCTTCTGATCCCGAATGCAGTAGGAGGGATCAATGCATATTTTGAGAGGGTTTCGGAGATTAACAGGCAATGCAGGGAAAGCGCCGAGCGAGTGTTTGCTGAGGCTAACGAGGCTGACCAGGAGAATGCGAAGAGGCTGCAGAGCCTTGTTGATGAAATAAGATCGGTATGTTCGCTGATCAAGGCGAAGACAGAGGGACTTGGCATGTAATTTAAGACTTGCGAACGAGTTTTTGAAAAACTGCGGGAGAAATTCTCCGGCAGCAGTATTTCCGCAGAATGACGGCAGATTTGTCTTCTTCTGCGGATCTTATTTTTTATAGGCAAATATGCTTTTAATATTGTCTGCAGCAACAAAATAAAGTATTTACAGAAAATCAGAATGAACAGGGAGGCGGTTGACGCGTGAAAAAAATCCCGGTAGAATAAC
>CALWQS010000175.1 GCA_944383745.1 uncultured Mediterraneibacter sp.
CTAAGAATTCCCCGGAGTCTGCACCGATCTCTTGCTGAGCATTCTAAAAGAGAGGGGATCAGTATGAATCAGTACTGTGTTTACCTCCTTTCTAAGAATGACGCAGTTTATTCAAAATAGGGAAGGCTGCTGTATTGGAACATATAAGATGAAGTGGCAACATTTTGGCAACAGAAAAATAGTTAACGATATCGAGGGGCGCGCCGAGGAGTTCGAGTAGTACGAGAGTATATTATTTATATTATATGGCAGGAGGTCTATAGGATCGCCTGCTATATTAGGATGAAAAACAATATAGATAATCCCAGTTGCCTGCCCCATATTTTTCATCTATAATATCCTTAGTAGTACAAATGGTTCATCAATCATACAGAAAAGGAGATAAAACGATGGATAACAACAAGCGTCCGGACGATATGGTCCGCATTACAACAAGTGAACTGGCGGAAGTTTTTATTGAAGAGCAGGTAAAAGAGATCCGGGAACAGGTGGGGGATAAGAAGGTGCTGCTGGCGCTGTCCGGCGGAGTGGATTCCTCCGTTGTGGCTGCACTGCTGATCAAAGCAATCGGCAGGCAGCTTGTGTGCGTGCATGTAAACCACGGCCTGCTTCGCAAAGGCGAGCCGGAACAGGTAGTTGAAGTGTTCCGCAATCAGATGGATGCCAACCTGATCTATGTGGATGCCATTGACCGTTTTCTCGACAAGCTGGAAGGCGTGGAGGAGCCGGAGCAGAAGCGCAAGATCATTGGTGCGGAGTTCATTCGCGTATTCGAGGAAGAAGCAAGAAAACTTGAGGGAATCGAGTTCCTGGCACAGGGTACGATCTATCCGGATATTCTGGAGAGCGACGGCGTGAAAGCGCATCACAACGTGGGCGGACTCCCGGAAGACCTGCAGTTCGAATTGGTGGAGCCGCTGAAGCTGCTCTTCAAGGATGAGGTGCGTGTCGTGGGCAAGGCGCTGGGGCTGCCGGACGGCATGGTTTACAGACAGCCGTTCCCGGGACCGGGACTTGGCGTGAGGTGTCTCGGCGCGATCACACGCGACCGTCTGGAAGCAGTGCGCGAGTCTGACGCGATCCTGAGAGAAGAGTTTGCGAAGAACGGACTGGAAGGTAAGGTATGGCAGTATTTCACCGTAATTCCGGATTTCAAATCTGTCGGTGTGAAAGACGGGAAGAGATCCTTCGAATGGCCGGTGATCTTAAGGGCGGTGAATACTACAGATGCTATGACGGCAACGGTTGAGGACGTACCGTTCTCCCTGCTGCAGCATATCACAGACCGGATCACAAAAGAGGTGCCGGGTGTGAACCGAGTATGCTTTGACCTGACGCCGAAGCCGACCGGTACGATCGAGTGGGAGTGACAGTTCCGGGCTGAGATGTGTTTGAAAATCTAATGCTATTGTAAAATTACAGGAAAGAAGGTAGATGTGATGAAAAAAGAAGTAATGGATTATGTAGTAAAGAAAACGCATGAGCTGATGGAAGCAGCATCCTGCAGTAAGGAAGCGAAGGAAGCTGCCCAGGTGTGGCTTGATGCTGTCGGAACAGAAAAAGAAGCAGAAGAGACGAAAAAATATATCGAAGAACTGGAAGCGGATATTATGCCGGTGGACAACCTGATCGCATTTGCGGAGTCAGAGATGGGCGCGAAGGTGTTCGGAGGCATTGATGCGGCGAAAGGCGTTGCGGAGCATGGCAAAGCGATCAAGGCAGCAGGAGCAAAGTACTGTGACTGCCCGGCATGCGCGGCGGTGGAAGCGATCCTTGAGAAAAAAGATGGGATGCTGGAATAAAGATGGGAGAATAGAGGCTCCTTCAGAGAAAGGAGACGAGAGGCTGTGTCTTACCGGCAAGGTGAAGACATGACCCGGATATAAAGAATGGTAAAAGCCATGAGACAAAGTTGTTCTTTGCCTCATGGCTTATTAAAATCATAGGTTTCTTACTGAAGCTTCTCGCCTGTCAGCATCTCATAGCCCTGCAGATATTTGTCGATTGTCTTCTGAACGATATCGTCCGGCAGTGTCCAGTTGTTGTCCGGGTTCGCCTTCAGCCAGTCGCGGGCGAACTGCTTGTCAAAGGACGGCTGTCCGTGTCCCGGCTCGTATCCGTCTGCCGGCCAGAAGCGTGAGCTGTCCGGTGTGAGCATCTCGTCGCCGAGAACGATGTTTCCGTCCTCATCGAGACCGAACTCAAACTTTGTATCAGCGATGATGATGCCGCGGCTCAGTGCGTAGTCTGCGCATTTCTTGTACAGGGCGATCGTGTAGTCACGGAGCTTGGAAGCATATTCCTCGCCTTTGCCCGGGAAGAACTTTTCCAGGTGGGCAATGCTCTGCTCGTAGGAAATGTTTTCGTCGTGGTCGCCGATCTCAGCCTTTGTGGACGGAGTGTAGATCGGTTCCGGGAGCTTGTCGGACTCTCTCAGGCCTTCCGGCAGCTTGATGCCGCATACCGTACCGTTTTCCTGATAGCTTGCCCAGCCGCTTCCTGTTATGTAGCCGCGGACGATACACTCGATCGGGAGCATGTTCAGCTTGCGGCACATCATGCTGTTCCCATCAAACTGCGGCTGCTGGAAGAACTCCGGCATGTCTTTTACATCTGTAGAGATCATATGGTTCGGAAGAATGTCCTCTGTCATGTTGAACCAGAATTTGGACATCTGAGTCAGGACAGTTCCTTTTTTTGTTACATTATTTTTCAGGATAACATCAAAGCAGCTGATTCTGTCAGTAGCTACCATGATCAGATTGTCGCCGTTGTCGTAGATCTCACGGACTTTTCCTTCTTTCATCGGTTTCATCTTGTATACCTCTCTTCATTTATTGGATTGTTACTATAATAGAATAAACAAGTTGGCGGAAATTCACAATAGTATTTTGAAAAAAAGTAAAACAAACGGCAGCCAACTTGTCCGCTGCGTTTCAAAGATGGTACAATATCAATATCTAAGAACAATAAAGGGAGGGACATTGAGTTTATGAAACATGTAATGAAGAAACTTGCAGCAGCGATCCTGAGTCTGAGCCTGCTCCTTACCGGCATCTGCATCACGCCTGTTCCGACACAGGCGGCATCAGCGGATGGCTGGGTGGGAGCATGGAGCACCAGCCCGGTGGAGTTCAACTTGAAGAAGATGCTGGATCTGGACTGGATCAAATGCGACCTGGGGCTGAGAAACCTGACGTTCCGTACGCGGATCCAGCCGACAATTTCCGGCGAAGATGTGCGTATCACACTGTCCAATGAATTTGGGACCGGGCCGCTTACTGTGGACACAGTCAGTGTGGCAAAAGGTTACGAAAAGCTTCCGCAGGCTATAAAGACATGGACGAGGAAGAATGTCACATTTGGCGGGGAGACCTCTGTCACTATTCCTGCCGGCGAGACCGTGACCTCGGACCCGGTCGGTATGTCTGTGGACGCGCTGGAGTACCTGACGGTGTCCCTGTTTATGAAGCGGACGGAGGCAATGAAAACTTACGGGCTTATCGGAGGCGACACTTATATCATGTCCGGCAATTTCGCGAAGGCAGCGACGACCATTGGTGTTCCCATGAAGCTGGAAGCGGATTTTGGAGAATATTCGGTCATTCCGGCGCTGACCGGTGTGGAAGTATATGCGCCGGAAGCTTCCTCTGCGGTTGTGATCGGCGATTCTACACTGGCGAATGACATCCCGATCCTGCTTGCGGAAAAACTGCAGAATGCGGGGATTACCGATGTGGGTATCCTGCAGCAGGCGATCAAGGGAAACCGCCTTCTGGACGATGGCGCCGGATTCCTGGGGATGGCTTACGGCGAAGCGATGGTTGACCGCTTTGAGAGAGATGCCCTGGATCAGCCGGGTGTGGAGAAGATATTCCTGAAAGTCGGGGTAAACGACGTTGTGCACCCGAACTGCGAGAGCATGAAAGATGAAGCGAGACCGGTGACTGCGGATGAGATGATCGCAGGTTATAAGCAGCTCAT
>CALWQS010000176.1 GCA_944383745.1 uncultured Mediterraneibacter sp.
CAAACGGATGAGGTAGAGCGGAACGGTCCTGCGTTATAACACCCGCCCCTTTGACGTCCCATTCATCCGCTCGGCAACCCCCAATTTATCTCTTGTTTTTACGGTAGATAATCGCCAGCCCTTTCAACAGCAGGGTTTCATCCAATATGATCTTTCTCCTGCAGTAGGGTACGATCTTCTTCGCCAGGCCGCCTGTCGCGATCACCGTCATTCCTGCTCCCAGCTCTTCTTCCAGGCGGTCTATGATACCGTCAATCGCAGCGGCGCTGCTGTATATGATCCCGCTTTTCATGCATTCGACGGTATTCTTTCCCACGATATGTTCCGGCGCCTCAATTCCGATTCCGCCCAGCTGAGATGCATGTGCGGTCAGGGAATCAAGGGATACCCCGATTCCCGGGTAGATCATCCCGCCGACATAGTTTTTGTTCCTATCGATCACACACACTGTGTTGGCTGTCCCCAGGTCAAAGATCAGCATCGGAACCGGATACTCCGCGATCCCCGCCACCGAATCCACTACCAGATCGCTTCCCAGCTGCGCAGGATTATCGATCCGGATATTAAGACCTGTTTTGATCCCGGCTCCGACGACAAGCGCCTCCTTTTTCAGGATCTTTTCCACTGCCAGCTTGGCAACTGTAGTGACCTCAGGTACGACCGACGAGATAATGCCGCCTTCCAGCTCGGTCCTCTTGATGTGGTAAATGTCCAGTACATTCTTAATGTCGATCGCGTACTCCAGCTCCGTCTTTGTCCGCACAGTGGAGATCCGCTCGACGAAAACACACTCAGAGCCGTCGATACAGCCGATGACAATATTCGTATTTCCGATATCAATAGCCAAAATCATTTCTGAAACCTAATCTTTCCCTGATATTTTTCTTCAGAAGAACCTTTCCGATGCAGAGCGTCAGGATACCTGCAACAATCGCCTCCGGTACGCCGTTTATTCCGATGACTGTGAGGATAAATCCGTAAACAGCTGATACTGCCACATCGTTTGCCGCCGCGTAGGCTTCCCTGAAAAATACAAATATCAGATTCATGACAAGCAGAGTATTCACAAGCGCTCCGGAAACTCCCGCCAGTATGAGCCCGATGCCTGACACACTGCTCTTCTTCGCAAACCTTTTCACCAGTTTGTATACAAAGAACGGCACGACTCCGACCAGTATCCTCGGAATGAAACAAATAATCACACTCCCGATCCCTCCGCTCACATCACCGATGCTGTAAAACGGAGTAAATACGAACGATGTCGGGGTGGGATTCATCGTATTATTGATAAAGCTCGTAAGTCCGAAAAGGAACCCGAGCGCCGCGCCTTTCTTAGGACCCATCAGCAGTGAAGCGATAATGACCGGGACGTGTATGATCGTTGCCCGCGTGAATCCAAGCGGAATATATCCGAGAAAGGGGGTGAATGCCATGATGCATATGATCGCACCAAAGATCGCCACCTGGACCATGCTCATTGTACTGATTCTGCTTCCTGCCTGCGTCTGTGCGTTTCCGCCCGCCTGCTGCCTGTCTGTTTTTAAATTATTCATAACTGCCTCCTTCGTTATCATTCTCTCTTCGAGATACAATACTGTTGGCACAGCTTTACAATACTGTAAACGCTGTATGTAAACACTATTTAGTTTTTAAAGTTATTTTTTTGATTTCTTCCGGATGTTCTCATCCTGTTTTTACGTTCTGCTGGCCAGAATCTGATCCAGGAGCTTTGAGGCTGCCTCCTCTTTTGTCATAAGTTCGAGTGAGACTTCCTTGTCCTCCGTAATGATCGTGATTACATTGGTATCGCCGCCGAATCCGGCGCCCTCTGTCTTCAGGCTGTTTGCCGCGATCATGTCCAGATTCTTCTTTTTCAGCTTCTCTCTGGAGTTCTCCAGCACGTTTTCTGTCTCCATAGAAAATCCGCACAGGAACTGTCCCTGACGCCTGTGGCTTCCCAGGTATGCCAGGATATCGTCCGTGCGTTCCATCTCCATAGACAGTTCTCCATCCTTTTTCTTCACCTTTTCGCTGCTCACATTTTTCGGCCTGTAATCCGCGACCGCCGCAGCTTTGATGATAATGTCCTGTTCATCCGCCCTGGATGTGACCTCCTCAAACATCTCTTTCGCCGTCGTGACCGGAACGAAATTGACAAACTCCGGCTTCTGCACCGCTGTAGGTCCGCTCACGAGCGTGACCTCAGCGCCTCTGCGCATACACACCTCTGCAATGGCATATCCCATTTTCCCGGTAGAGTGATTCGTGATGAAACGGACCGGATCTATCGGCTCCTGCGTCGGTCCTGCCGTCACCAGAACTTTCAGTCCCTTCATGTCCTTCTCACAGGATATCTCCCGTAGGATATACTCCAGCAGAAGCTGCGGCTCCGGCATCTTGCCGGCGCCCGTGTCGCCGCAGGCGAGGTAGCCTTCTGCCGGCGCGATCACCTCGTATCCGTACTTTTCCAGGATCTTCAGGTTGTCCTGCACGATAGGATTCTCATACATGTTTGTGTTCATCGCCGGTGAGACGATCTTCCTGCATCTGCACGCCATAATTGTTGTCGTCAGCATGTCATCCGCGATACCATGAGCGATCTTCCCGATGACGTTGGCGCTCGCCGGAGCGATCATCACCACATCCGCCTTTTTCGCCAGGGATACGTGCTCTACGCTGAACTCAAAGTTTCTGTCAAACGTATCCACAAGGCATTTATTTCCCGTCAGCGTCTCGAATGTGATCGGATTGATGAAATTCGTGGCATTCTCCGTCATCAATACGTGCACATCCGCATCAAGCTTTTTGAGAGCGCTGGCAAGATAAGCGATCTTATACGCGGCGATGCTTCCTGTGACTGCAAGCAGGACTGTTTTTCCCTTCAGCATACAATTGCCCCCTTTCTTTCATATTTAACAGCTTCCGCGCCTGGATTTGGCTGCGGTCACTGTTTTTCCGCTTCATTATATGGCATGATATAGAAAAAATCAATTTTTGCCTGCATTTCTATCTCTACTTTTTGAGAAAAATGTAATATAATGTTGGATAAATCACGAAAAGGAGCATTTACTGTCATGCTGAAGTCCTATATTGCCTTCGACGTTGAGACGACCGGTCTCAATCCTATGGAAAACGAGATTATCGAGATCGGGGCGCTGAAAGTCAGAAACGGAAAAGTTGCGGAACGGTTTATGGAATTTATCCATCCTCAGAATCCGATCTCAGCAGCGATCACAGATCTCACCGGAATCACGAACGAAATGGTAGCCTCCGCGCGCTCCCGCAGGCAGGTAGTATCTGATTTTCTTGATTTCTGCGAAGATGACGTACTGATCGGGCACAATGTCTCTTTCGATTACAGCTTCATGAAGAGCAGCGCGGCGAAAGACGGGATGTCGTTTGAAAAAATGGGGATCGACACTCTCAAAATCGCACAAAAAGTACATAAAGATCTGGATTCCAAAAGTCTCGGAAGGCTGTGCGCTTACTATAATATAGAAAACAGATCCGCACACCGGGCATACCACGACGCACTCGCAACGGCAAAGCTTTATCAGACGCTCGCCCACTATTTTGAAGCAGACGACCCAAAGCTTTTCAAGCCTGTACAGCTCATTTACAAGATAAAGGCGCCACAGCCCGCTACGCAGAAACAGATTTCTTTTCTTTCCAGCCTTTCCCGCAAAAAGGGAATCGTCCCGCATTGGGACGTGGAAACGCTGACACGAAATGAAGCTTCCCGGCTGATTGACTCACTGCTGAAAGGATGACCTGCCCCAAGCTTACCTTTCTCTTGATTATATGCTATACTTCTAGTGTAAGGCAGATAAAAGCCCTTGATGAACGAATGGAGCGCGGCTCCGTATAACCTCTATGCAACTGTCAACACTCTCACCAAGAAAGGATGT
>CALWQS010000177.1 GCA_944383745.1 uncultured Mediterraneibacter sp.
ATACAGGGGATTGGTCAAATGGTATGATAGGGGTCTCCAAAACCTTTGGTGGGAGTTCGATTCTCTCATCCCCTGTTTCAAGAAGCGCCGGAAGCCTTGATTTTTCAAGGGCTCCGGCGCTTCTTTATACCTAAATATGCTCTTATGAATGTTATAGGCTGAGTATTGCCAAACGGAAGACTATCGGCTTTACTTGCCTTTGCGGATTTTCCAGACATTATATAAAATATCTTTCAGGACCAGCATTGCATCCTGTTCGCTGAAATTATATTCCTGTCTCAATTCGTCCAACATCATATTGAGTCTGCGGGCATAATTAGAAATATTTACACTTTCCTGATATTTGAGAAGAATAGGATATTTTTTTCCCCAGGCATTTGTCCAGTTGATTTTTGCTTCGGTTTCAGCGCTGGTGTTGTCAATGGCGTCCTGGACTTGTTTGACATCGAGATCGAAGTTAATCAGTTCATCCAGCGATAAATGATAAAGAACCGCCATTCTTTTTGACTGGCGAATATCGGGAACTGTTTCATCGGTTTCCCATTTTGAAACCGTTTGTCTGCTTACTCCCAGTTTTTCTGCCACATCTTCCTGTGAAAGACCAGATTTTTTCCGCGCCTGAAATAAGCTGTTTCCTAAATTCATTGCATGTCCTCCTTAATGAGTTATATCATTTGATCATGACATCATTATATCCCTTGATAAGGACAATCTCTACCAATTTAAGATGCCATATTTGCTATTTTTCTTTACAAAATTACAGTTCACACCGTACTCAGGAACAGGAGGGTGCATCGTCATGCCTGCATGTAAGAGGCATTCTCCTGTTCCTGAGTGCGAGTAGAACTCGTAACCGCCGCCCTCATAAGCAGTCTTAGCGCGTAGTGCGGGACTGGAGCGCGTCAGCGCGACGAGTGCGCATGCGGGCGGCGGTTAGGGGTGAAATGTAACTTTACAAAAGGGGGCGGCGGAAGAGCATCCTTCCGAATAAATATTTTACATTAAACTTTTATGTGGATTTCAGGGTTATTTATAATAGGAGCGGAAAGGAAGTGAGATTGGCGTGACGGATAGAGAGCTGATCAGGAAACTTCATACAGGAGACAGGAGCGCACTGGACAGGATCGTTGAGAAATATTATGACGATATCTATAAGTTCTGCCTGTATATGACAATGGACGAGACGGATTCATACGACATCGTTCAGGAAGTATTTCTCAGGTTCATCAAATATGCGGACTCCTATACACACGGGAATCTGAAAGGGTATCTGCTGATCATTGCGCGCAATCTCTGCCGTGACTATTTCAGAAAAAGAGAGAAGGAAAAGACGGTAAATCTGACGGCAGATACAGTATCTGAAAGAGACGGTATAGAAGGTGCCGAACAGAAGCTTCTGCTTGATATGATTCTGCAGAAACTCCCAATCGAACAGAGGGAGACAGTCGTATTAAGGTTCCGGGAGGAACTGAGGTTCCAGGATATCGCGCGGATACTGGACTGCAGTGTCTCTACGGTAAAATCACGCTGCCGGCTGGGAATCAGGCGGATGAGAAAGGAGTTGGAAGCTTATGAAAGAAAATAATGACCTGAATAGGCTGTTCCGTGAAGCGGACAGATTTATGGAAGTTGATAAAGAGAAGCGGGAACGGACTCTTGAACGGCTGCACAGCGCGTATGAGGAAATAAACGAAAGAACGCATGTCACAGCCGGTTATGCTGAGACTGTGCTCAGACAGCTTCGGTACATGGACAAAGGGATATGGATCGCGGATGCTGCGGTAAATATACTGTTTATTCTGATCCTCCTTCTGCTGAGATATTATGGAGCTGGAGAACAGGATATAATGATGACTGTGATGCTGCTTGCATCTGCTGCCGGAGGCGTGTCCATATGGATTCTGTCCGGGCTTTTTTCAAACGGAGCCGGAGAACTGACAGAGACCTGTTATTTTAATGCAAAGCAGCTGGCAGGGCTTGAGATGGCAATCCTTGGCGGGATCAATTTGATCCTGCTTGCATTTGCGGTTTTTTATGTGGGGATACAGTGGAAAATGAGCCTTTTCAGGATAGGCGTCTATGTGGGCGTCCCGTTTCTTTTTACTGTATCTGTATGTATGGGATGTATGATGGCAGAGACCCGGCGGAGAAGATCTGTATTGACGGCAGGCGCGGGTGTGCTTTCAGCGGTTCTTGTACTGGCAGCTGCGGCAGTTCCACAGGTCTATCTTCCGTCGGCGGCAGCGGTATGGTGCATGGCGCTGGCGGCGGGGGCGGGTGTGCTGACGGCGCAGATCAGACGGTTGTTTCATGAGATCGGGAGGGGAGAGATATTATGCACAGAATAGAGCTGAGCGATGTGGAAAAAAGGTTCCGTGAGAGGGCAGCAGTGAAGAAAACGGATCTCTGCCTGGAAAGCGGTGTATACGGGCTTCTGGGAGAAAACGGAGCGGGCAAGACGACTCTGATGCGTATGATCTGCGGCGTCCTGAGACCGACGGGAGGGAGCATACAGTGCGACGGGATCGAGATTGGTCAGATGGGGAGAGCGTACCGCAGGCTGCTTGGATATCTGCCTCAGGATTTTGGCTATTATGGTGAGTTTTCCGCCCGGCGGTTCCTGCGCTATATGGCGGCTCTGAAGGCGATGCCGAAAGACTGCGCCGAGCGCCGCATCGATGAAATGCTGGAGCTTGTCGATCTGGTGCCGTTTCAGAAGCAGAAGCTGAAGACATTTTCCGGAGGAATGCTGCGAAGGATCGGGATCGCCCAGGCACTGCTGAATGATCCGGAGATTCTGATCCTGGATGAGCCGACAGCCGGTCTTGACCCGCGGGAGCGCGTGAGATTCCGGAATATTATCAGCTCACTGGGAAAGGAACGCACGGTAATCCTGTCCACACATATCGTGTCGGATGTGGATTACATAGCGGACCGGATCATGATCATGAAAGATGGGGAGATTACGGCAGAAGGTACAGCCCGGGAGCTGACGCAGGCGGCGGGCAAGATCGCCTGGAAATGCGTCACAGGGGAAGAAGAGGCGGAAAGGCTGGGCAGCAGGTTTACTGTCAGCAATATCAGGCATCTGGAAAACGAGGTGGAGCTGCGCATCGTCTCTGACAGGAGGCCGATGCCTGATGCAGAAGCTTTGGAGCCGGTATTGGAGGATGTCTACTTATTCTTTACCGGGGAGAAGAGGGGAGGAACAGGCGATGAGACTGTATAGGATGGAACTGTACAAGCTGATGCGCGGGAAATTCTTTCTTGCCGGGCTGCCAGTGATGCTGGCAGTGCTGTTTCTCTATTTCGCTTTTGTGAACGTAGGGGATGAGAGAGCAGTTGTGAACGGAAAGGTGTATACCGGCTATGAGGCAGTTCAGGAGAACCGTGAGATCACGGAAGAGTTTACTGGGCCTCTGAATGACGAGACCGCAGAGCAGATCATAGAGAAATATGGATTCCCGTCTCAGGTGGAGGAATACTATGGCGGGTTCCGGGATGAGAACTATCTGAACGGATTTGTGACAGAATATATGGGAAACGGCTATATGAAGAGCTGGGACGATTATCAGGTGTCGACTGAACTGATCCCCATAGCACAGACAGACCTGGGAAGGGCTGCAGAAGTATCAGGAGAAGAAATTATTCTATGTTATACGAAAGGGTGGAGTGTCCTTCTGGATACGCTTCAGCTTGGTATGATCCTGGGAAGTGTCCTGATTCTGGTGAGCATCTCGCCTGTGTTTGCAGAGGAACGGCAGTGCGGGATGTCGGCGCTTCTGTTTACGAGCGAGGAAGGAAGAGACAGAGATGTGACGGCGAAGATTGCGGCGGCATTTACCCTGGCAGCAGCTGTGTACGCAGCGGTAGTGCTGAGCGTGTTCCTTTCTGTGG
>CALWQS010000178.1 GCA_944383745.1 uncultured Mediterraneibacter sp.
TGGGGACGGGAGCCTGTGACAATGGCGGACATCAAGGCTTATAAGCCGAAGTCCAATTCGATCTCCAGCGGGCAGGTGCTCGGGTGCGACTATAACTATGAGGACGCCAGGCTGGTGGTGAAGGAGATGGCTGATATGCTCTCCCTGGAGCTGGTAGACAAAGGGCTGGTCACGGACTCGATCAGCCTGTACGTGGGATATACGAACCGGATGCCGAGAAAGGCGGATCACGGAACGATCAGCATGACGGTCACGACAAGCTCCGCCCGCCAGATCATCGCCTATACAGTGAAGCTGTATGAGAGGATCACGGATAAGCACACCCCGGTCCACAGGCTCAATCTCTCGTTTAACAATGTGGTGGACGAGGCGTACCGGCAGTATGATCTTTTCACAGACCCGGAGGAGCTCGAGAAGGAGCACCGGATGCAGAAGGCGATGCTGGATATCAAGGAGAAGTTCGGAAAGAACGCGATCTTAAAAGGAATGGATCTGCAGAAAGGCGCGACAGCGATGGAGAGGAACCGTCAGATTGGAGGTCATAAAAGTGGCGTATAGGGCGAAGATGAGCAGGGAGGAGAGGGCGAAGCAGTTCATGCCGTTCGCGGCGCTCAAAGGCTATCCGGACGCCCTGCGGAAGAAAGAGAAGATCACAGTGCCGAAGATGGAACTGTCGGAGGAGTACGAGGAAGAGCTGGACCGCAGGCTCAGGCAGGTGAGAAAGAACGATATTGTTGAAGCGGTGTATTTTCACAGAGGCGAGTACCTGAAGATTACCGGTATGGTGTCCAGGATCGACGCTGCGGCGCGGGTGCTCAAGATTGTGAATACGAAGATCGCATTTGGGGATCTGTATGATATCCATGTGCTTCGGGACGGGGACTCAGAGCGCCTGTGAAGACAGCGGCGGCAGTGGCAGGTCCCGCCTCTCTTAAGGGGGCAGGACTTGCCTGGGACAGAGGTGCGGATTTATGGATTACAGCAGGGCAAACATCTGCTCGAGGCCGAATTTTTCCTCATCCCCCAGCATTTCCTCCATACGGCACTTGTTGATGTCGGAATGCTCGACCTCCCGGGCGTACCGGCATGCGGCTTCGACGGCATATCCGGATGACACAGTTCCGTCTGTTCTGATCCATTCCGCCCGCACGAGCTCCCGGATCAGGAGAACAGATGCGAGAGAGAATTTCAGTTTCCCGTAGGCGTTCCTGCTATAGACGGCACCGCAGAAGTAAGTGAAGATGAAGTAGACAAGCAGCTGCTCTGCCATCACGTCTGTGAATACTTCGGAGAAGGTCCGTTGCGGCTCTCTCCCTGCGTGAACCGCATTCTTCAGTGTCCGGCGGACATCGCGGAGATATGCCTTCCAATCCGGGCGGAGTTCTTCGAGCCTTCTCAGGATCAGAAAGAGTCCGGCAGCTGTACGTTCTCTTTCCTCCTTTGAAACGTCGAGGCTGCCGAGACGATTGGAGAACCATCTGCAGACTCCTGGGGAAGAGTACCGCGCAAGGAGGCTGTCCGCTGCGAAAAGCGCGTCCCTGTCAATCCGCTGCTGCAGGTCGTGCGCCAGGGCAAGAACTGCGGCAGCCCTCGCCCGGAAAGGCTCCTTTCGGTCCTGCAGGATCTGAAGCATCAGACCGCGGGCGTCCTCCAGCTTGGTGAACAGGAAGAAGTCGAAGTCCGGATATTCCTCATCCGGACGGTCATCCTCTGCGTGGAGAAAGCGAACCGGAGTGCGGTCAAGCAGGATCAGCTCCGCGGCTGCAGGACAGGAGAGCGACAGGGAAATCTCCCGGAGTCCCTCAAATTCCTCGATATGCCGGGGATAAGTGCGGCATGTTCGGCAGAATGCCTTCTCTCCGCCGCCCTCCAGATAGAGATCGCAGAGATTCTCGTCATTCAGGAAAGCGCACCGTCCGCCGTACTGCCGGAAGGTTCTGTTCCGCCAGTTGATCTCATTTTTCAGGCGGTTCCCGACAGGTCCCTTCATATGCCGGTATCTCTTGAGCGAGCCGGGATCAATCTGGATCTGCCAGCCGGCGCAGCATGTATCCGGGCAGGCGCTTCCGGTGCAGCTGAATTTTTTGTAATAGTGAGGTACTGTATACTGCATGTCCGTTTAGTTCCTTTCTGTTGATTCGTCAGATATTCTCTCAATGGACAATATTATAGCTGTTAAGAAAATGTCCCGCAAGCATAAATAAAGAGAGAAGAGAGCGCCGGCGTGCGGACCTATTCTATAACTTCCAGGCATGACAGCGTATGTCGTATAAGTATTTGCTGTATATAGAAATCTGTACTATACTGTATCTGGTGAGAAATAGCTGAAAGCTGAAAAGCATAAATCATGATACATTGTTGTAAGGAGGAGTTTGCAATGAGGATGATCGAAGGTCAGACATTTGATATGGAACGTGCCCTTTACGGCAGCAGGGGCGTCCATCTGAAGGACTGCTCTTTCGACGGTCCGGCGGATGGCGAGAGCGCCCTGAAGGAGAGCAGTGATATCGAAGTAGAGCATACATTCTGTAATCTGAGATATCCATTCTGGCATGACCATGGCCTGAAGATCAGCGGCTCGGAGATGACAGAACTGTGCCGCGCGGCGCTGTGGTATTCTGACCATATAGAGATCACGGATACGAAAATGTACGGGATCAAGGCACTGAGGGAGTGCAGCGACGTTGTGATCGACCGCTGTGATATTGTCTCCCCGGAGTTTGGCTGGTCGGTGAAAAACATCGCCATGAAGGACAGCAGGGCTGAGAGCGAATATTTCATGATGCGCTCTGAGAATCTGCATTTTTCGAACGTGGAGTTTAAGGGAAAGTATTCCTTTCAATATATCAGCGGCGCAGTTTTTGAGAATTGTGTGTTCGATACAAAGGATGCGTTCTGGCATGGAAAGAATATCACGGTTAAGGACAGTGTTGTAAAAGGGGAATACCTTGCATGGTATTCAGAAGGGCTTACGCTGATCAACTGCAGGATTATAGGAACTCAGCCGTTCTGTTACTGCAAAGGCCTGAAGCTCGTCGGCTGTGAGATGATCGATACAGATCTCTGTTTTGAAAAATCAGAGGTTGACGCAGTGATCACTACCCCGGTGATCAGCATCAAGAATCCCCTTTCAGGAACGATCCGCCTGCCGTCCGTGGGAGAGATCATCATGGATGATGAGAATGCAGAGGGAAGGATCATCATGGAGGCAAAGCAGAACAGACAGGACAGCGATGTCCGCCGACGGGCATAGCCGACAGAAAAATAGTTTGAGAATAGAAGGAAAACGAAGTACGAAGGAAAAAATACAGGACCGCAGGTACGGGCAGACTTCAGCGTCAGCTTGTGCCTGCGGTCTCTTTGGTTAAGAATTGCGGGCGAGTCTTAAATATAACCGACAATGAACGATATGAGAAAATATTTCAATAAATAATCTTGATATTAGTTCTCATTTAGTGTATTATACTGATATGAGTTAGACAAAACTAACTATAGGACGAAAAAAATACTGCATTACTGGGAGGTAAGATATGAGTGTTGTTATTATAGGCGGGCATGACAGGATGGTCTGCCAGTACAAGAAAATATGCAGACAGTTCAACTGTAAGGCGAAAGTATTTACTCAGATGTCGGCAAATTTGGGCAAACAGATCGGGAGTCCTGACCTGATTGTGCTCTTTACAAACACCGTATCCCACAAAATGGTAAGGTGTGCCGTTGAAGAGGCGGGGAGATGCAGCGCAGACGTCGTCCGCTGTCATACAAGCAGCAAGAGTGCGCTGGAAGAGATCCTCGGAAGCGTCTGTGCATAAAATTCGGGTTTGCCGAGCGGATGAATGGAACGTCAAAGGGGCGGGTGTTATAACGCAGGACCGTTCCGCTCTACCT
>CALWQS010000179.1 GCA_944383745.1 uncultured Mediterraneibacter sp.
CCGGAGGCGGAAACAATGACAGAGAGAAACGACATAAAACTTTACTATGAGGAGAAGGGCGCCGGAACCCCGCTCATCCTTCTTCACGGAAACGGGGAGGACGGCAGCTATTTTGTCCATCAGGTGGATTATTTTTCGGAACGGTACCGCGTGATCGCCCTCGACACCAGAGGGCATGGGAAGTCGCCCAGAGGAGAAAAGCCCTTTACGATCCGGCAGTTCGCGGAGGACCTGCGCGCCTTTCTGGATGAACAGGGAATCGAAAGGGCGGATCTGCTCGGATTCTCCGACGGCGGGAACATCGCCCTGATCTTTGCGATGCGATACCCGCAGCGGGTGTGCCGCCTTGTGCTCAACGGGGCGAATCTGTACAGCGCAGGCGTGAAGCCGTCGGTGCAGATCCCGATCATCCTGGGGTACAGGATCGCTTCCCTTCTTGCCGGCCGCAGGAAGTCCGGCGGGGAGAAAAAGTGGAACCGGAAGGCGGAGAGAAAGGCGGAGCTTCTCGGACTGATGGTGAATGACCCGGATATCCGGCCGGAAGAACTCTCTGAAAATAGAAATCCGGAGTTTATCCGGATTCCGAAGCTGGTGATCGCCGGCGACAGGGATATGATCAAAGACGAGCATACAAGACTCATCTATGCCAGTCTTCCGAACGCGCAGATCCGTGTGATGAAGGGAAGCCATTTTATCGCAAAGGAGAGCCCGGATGAGTTCAACCGGATTGTGGATGAGTTCCTGAATGACGCAAAAACAGGAGGGTCTGCGTGAAAAGCAGACCCTCCTGCTGTGAGGTATCGTGTCAGTTTTATATCTTTCCGGTGAACAGTGTCCCGGCTTTCCCGCCTTTTACGATATCATAGAGGGCTTCCGGACGCTTGCCGTTGGTGACGATGGTGTCGATGCCGTTGGATGTGGCAAGCTGCGCTGCCTGAAGCTTCGTGCGCATACCCCCGGTGCCGCGGCGGCTTCCCGCTCCCCCGGCGAGGGAATAGACGCTCTCGTCGATCTCATCGATCTGCTCGATCAGCTTTGCGTTCGGGTGGAGGCGGGGATCGCTGTCATAGAATCCGTCGATATCGGACAGGATCACCAGCCTCTTTGCCCTGCAGAGCACTGCCACGACGGAAGAGAGCATATCGTTGTCTCCGAAGAGACGGTCCTCGGACTCGATCTCTGTGTAGCTCACGGAGTCGTTCTCATTGACGATGGGGATGACGCCCATCTCGAGGAGGGCGTTGAAGGTGTTCGTCAAGTTCTCCTTCTTTTCCTCCTGCTCGATGTCCTCTGCGTTTAAGAGAATCTGAGCCACGGTCTTGTCATAATCCCCGAAAAACTTGTCGTACAGATACATCAGGCTGCACTGCCCGACGGCGGCTGCGGCCTGCTTCATTCTCATGCTGTCCGGCCGGGCATGCATGTTCAGCTTGTTCCTCCCCACAGCGATGGCGCCGGACGATACTAAGATCACCTCATATCCCATATTCTGGATGTCCGCCAGCGTGCAGACGAGCCGGTCTGTGGCGCGCAGATCGCTTTTCCCTGAGTCGTTCGTGAGGGTGGACGTTCCTACTTTTACTACGATCCTGTTATTATAAAGTCCCATGATCTTCTCCTTTGATATTTTTCTTCTTGAATCACTCACCCTGTTATCGTATCATAGAGTTATCAATTACAAAAGCGAATATTTATCATAAATAACATGAGGATTAATCATAGAAAGGGGCGGTAAAATGGATATGAACCTTCAAAAATATCTTGCATTTGTGAAGACAGTGGAGTACGGAAGCTTCACGAAAGCGGCGGAGATGCTCAATTACTCCCAGTCGGGAGTGAGCCGTATGATCCATGATCTGGAGAGGGAGTGGAAGGTGACCCTTCTGGAGCGGGGAAAGGCGGGAGTCCGTCTGACGAGCGACGGTCTGAAGCTTCTTCCTTATGCGGAGAATGTCTGCAGAGAATATGAGAAGCTGCAGATGCAGGTAGATGAGCTGAACGGCCTGAAGGCGGGACTGATCCGGATCGGTACGTTTTCAAGCGTGGCGTCCCAATGGCTGCCGAATATTATCAAAGAGTTCCAGAAGGACTATCCGAATGTAGATTATGAGCTCCTGCTGGGGGATTACAGCGAGATCGAAGAGTGGATCCGGGAGGGGAGGGTGGACTGCGGATTTTTGAGGCTTCCCGTGCATGGGGAGCTTGAGACGATCTTTCTCGAGCAGGACCGGCTGCTGGTCGTCCTGCCGGAGGGCCACCGTCTGGCGGACTGTGAGAAGTTCCCTGTAAATGCCCTTGCAGACGAGCCGTTCATGCTCCTGGAGAAGGGAGCGAGGGCGGAGGTCTCGGAGATTTTTGAGCGGTGCTCTCTGACGCCGAAGGTGCATTTTACGACATGGGACGACTATGCCATCATGGCGATGGTGGAGAGCGGGCTGGGGATCAGTATCCTCCCCGAGCTGATCCTGAAGCGGACGCCCTACCATATCGTGGCGAAGGAGCTTGAGATCCCGGCGTACAGGAGCATCGGCTTTGCGCTGAAGGAGAAGAAGAGCGCGTCTCTGGCAGTGAAGCGGTTCATGGAATATCTGGACCGCAGGCAGGCTGGAAAAAAACAGTACTTGCCGCCGCGGGACAGATAGATTATACTAAGCGGGTCTTGAACCTGCAGAAATGGAGCGGGAGAGACAGAAGCTTCCCGGCATGCGGGAAAAAGAAAAGAAGAGAAAGAGAGGACAACATGAAAAAACTATTTTCAAGCCTCCCATTCAAACTGCTCCTCGGAGTGGTGACCGGAATCATCGCGGGACAGCTCGCCGGCCTGGAGTCTGTGAAGGCCGTCGGGGACGCCGTGATGAATATCGTTGTAACTGTAAAATTTATCTTGTCGGAGTTGATCAACTTCTGTGTTCCGCTGATCATCATCGGCTTTATCGCGCCGTCGATCACAAGGCTTGGCAGGAATGCGTCGAGAATGCTGGGCGCCGCGCTTTTCTGCGCGTATGCCTCCTCGATCCTGGCGGCGCTTCTGTCTATGGCGGCAGGGTACGGCATTATCCCTCGTCTGTCCATCGTGTCGGATGTGGATGGGCTGAAGGAGCTGCCGGAGGTCGTGTTCCGCCTGGAGATCCCGGCGGTCATGCCTGTGATGAGCGCGCTCGTGCTGTCCGTGCTGCTCGGCCTTGCATGCACGTGGACGAAAGCTGCGGCGATGACGAACCTGCTGGAGGAGTTCCAGAAGATCGTGCTTTCCGTTGTCACAAGGGTCGTGATCCCGGTCCTTCCGGTGTTCATCGGATTCACCTTCTGCGCGCTGTCCTATGAGGGGACGATCACGAGGCAGCTCCCGGTCTTCGTCAAGGTGATCCTGATCGTCATGGCGGGACACTTTATCTGGATGGCAGTGCTGTATCTGGCGGCAGGGATCTATTCGAAGCAGAATCCGCTGGATGTGGTAAAGAACTACGGACCGGCGTATATCACTGCGGTCGGGACTATGTCGTCAGCCGCGACGCTGGGCGTGGCGCTTCGCTGCGCGGAGAAATCCACTCCTCCGCTTCGCAGAGACATGGTGGACTTCGGGATTCCGCTGTTTGCCAATATCCATCTGTGCGGTTCCGTGCTGACAGAGGTGTTCTTTGTCATGACAGTATCGCAGATTCTTTACGGCAGCATGCCGCCTATGGGAACGATGGTGCTGTTCTGCCTTCTGCTCGGCGTCTTCGCCATCGGCGCGCCGGGAGTCCCGGGAGGGACAGTCATGGCGTCCCTGGGGCTGATCACAGGCATTTTGGGCTTTGATGAGTCGGGGACTGCGCTGATGCTGACGATCTTCGCACTGCAGGACAGCTTTGGAACGGCGTGCAATAT
>CALWQS010000180.1 GCA_944383745.1 uncultured Mediterraneibacter sp.
ACGAGAAGCGGATTCTCTTTGTCTCCGAATTTCTTTCCTGTGATCTCCTCGAGCTTTGTCATAGCCTCCATGATCTGGCTCATGATCTCATCGTTAATCTGTCTGCCGTCTTCATAGTACTGTGTACAAGCCTCTGTCGTAACAGTGAATCCCTGCGGCACCGGCAGTCCAAGACCTGTCATCTCAGCAAGGTTCGCACCTTTTCCACCAAGAAGGTTTCTCATTGTAGCGTTGCCTTCTGTGAACATATAAACCCATTTTGTTGCCATGTTCCAATGACCTCCTAAAAAAATTTGCAAATATTTCCGCAATATTTCGCATATAATATTTTAATGGTTTCGCGGGCATGCGTCAAGCGTTTTGTCCGTAAATATACACAATCTTTGTCCTGATTTTTTGTATACCTGCGACACCCGCCGTTCCCGGAGCATCTGATTTCTTCACAGGAACAGCTTGACCAGGGCGATCGCGATCGACCCGGCTGCCACGATGCATTTCAGCGCCGTCTGATTGATCCTTGCCGCATTTCTGCTGCCGGCAGCTACGCCGATCCCGTGAGCCAGAAGGACTGGTATGAGCAGAAGGAACAGCTCCTTGTCGTCCGCCCCGTGCCAGAGATAGCCGGCTGCTGCCGGGAGGGCAATGAAGACCGAATTGAACAGAGACATGCCTACAGCCGTATGGGCCGGGAATCCGAGCAGGGTGAGCAGCGGCATCACAAGGACCGGGCCTCCAGCTCCGGAAGCCGCGCACACAGCTCCCGTCAGAATCCCCAGCAGGAAATAAAAGCACAGCTTCCCGCAGGAAATGGCTGCCGCATCTTTCTTTCCTCCGTCCTTCCCGCCGATCCTTAACAGAATGGAGATCCCGGAGATCAGCACCACAGCGTAGAGGATGACCTGCATCGTATCCTCGGGGATCAGCAGGTTCACCCGTACTCCTGCCAGCGCTCCCAGCAGGCTGCCCGCGGACATAACTGCGGCGGGACGGATCTCGAGATTTCCCGCTTTATAATATGTCACGGAGCCCAGCACACCGGAAATCAGGAATGCAGAAAAGCTCAGCGCCAGCGCCTCCGATGACGGCATCCCCAGAAAACCGGTGTAAAACATCGGGAGAAGGAATCCCGCGATCCCTGTCAGCCCAATGCACGCACCGACCGCCAGGTTCAGCAGAAGGATCAGTATAATACTCATGACACTGTCTTCCTTTCTGCAGGACCCGTTTCTGCATTTCCTGCCTTCTCCATATAATCGGCCGCTTCTGCGAGGATCTCTTCCTCATCAAGAGTCAGGACCTTTCTGTCCCTCATCAATATCCTGCCGTTTACAATACTGTCGCACACATCTGCAGCTGTCACGCACTCAAGAAGCGTATTGACCGGATTTCCCGTCGGATACAGATGCGGCTGCCGCATGTTTATTGTAATCAAGTCTGCTTTTTTCCCCGGCTCTATCCTGCCTCCGTCTTCCCCCATAAGACGGTATCCGTTCTCCGTCGCCATCCGCAGAATATATTCTGCCGGCATGACAGCCGGCTCATTCAGCCTGCTGCCGTAAATCACATTCATAACAGAACGGAAAATCTTCATCTCGTTCCACAGGCTCAGCCCGCCGTGAGCAGCCCCGTCCGTGCCCAGCCCGACACAGATTCCTTTTCCTCTCAGGGACGGGGTGTCCGGCGCGCCTTTGCCGCAGTTGCTGAACGGACAGTGGCACACCTTCACGCCGCGCTCTGCGACAATCTCTTTCTCCCGCTCTGACAGAAGAAGGCAGTGCGCCGCAATGAAATTTTCATCCAGGATTCCAGCCGCATCCAGATATTCAAACGGCCGCATCTTCTTATTTGTAAGAAAATAATTGACCTCCCCCGCATACTCATTCATATGTGCCTGCAGTTTCGCGCCGCGCTCTCTCGCCCTCTCTGCCGCTTTCCTGTTCAGCTCGTCCGAGCAGGAGATCAGGGACCGTAGGGAATATGCTACTTTGAGGTTTCCCCTGCCGTCATATGCGTCATACAGGCGGTCTGTCTGCGCGACCGCTTCGTCTGCATTCTGTGCGATCGATGCGGGGAGCCCTTTCTCATCCATCGTAGACGCAGAGATAAGCCCCCGCAGCCCGGAGCGCACATACACCTCCGCGGCAGCTTCCATATAGTAGCTTCCCGCGTCCACGAATGCAGTCGTGCCGGACTTGATCATCTCCAGCGCTGCGAGCGAGGCGCTCAGCCTCATCTTTTCCTCCGTAAGCGTACTCTCGAACGGCAGCATAATCCTCGTCCAGATCATAGGCAGCGCATCCAGCACCCTGCCTTTCAGGAGCTGCTGCCCGGTATGCATATGGCAGTCTGCAAGCCCGGGCATCAGAAGCTTTCCGCTTCCCGAAATCCTCTCTCCTGCTTCTTTCTCGAGGTCTTCGCTGCCGAAAGGGCGGACAGCCTTTATGACGCCGTCCTTCACCTCCACAGTCTGTCCTGCGCGCACTTTCCCATCAGGAAACAGGACGGCGGCGTCAGTGATAATCAGATCAAGCATTCTTCCATCCTCCTTGTCAGATCGTCCCTGTGATCATCATGACAACCTGCGCGATCACAGCAGAGCCGATAAATGTCCCAGTCATTACAAAGACTCCGATCAGGATCATCTTCCAGCCCTGCTTGAGGAAAGACCGGATCTGGTCGCTGATAGAGATACCGGCGTATGCGCCGACCATGGTGAGCGGTGCAGTGAAATTGATCCTGCCCGCCGCCTCAATGACAAACTCCCTGCACGGAGAGACCGGACAGGCCGCCAGAAGGCCGATAATGGAGACGTATGCCACAACCGGAAGCTTCAGGGGGATCACTCTGCTGACAGCAACGCCCGCCGCAGCGATCGCAAGAAGCACGAGGATACCCGGGAGAGACTCCATAAATCCCACATCAAAACCGACAAAATTGGCGAGCGCGATCCCCAGTCCGGATAATACAAACAGGACAAGCCATTCTACATATCTCATGATTCTTTTTCTCCCTTCTTTTTCCTCTTTTCACCCAGCCGGCCGATCCGCGGCTCAAGGAATTTGTATAATACATTACACAGCGGCAGCCCGATCAGAAGCGCCATGTATATTCCGTCTATACCTGAGATCGTCTCGCTGGCGCTGGCCAGAGCCGAGATCTGATCTGCCATCGTGGGGTAGATAGCCGTCAGCGACGCCACCGCGCTCGCCATCAGGATACCCGCTCCGACACCCGACGCCATTCCCAGCGCGTACGGATGGAAAATATTGAGCATCGCGATCACTGACACCATAAATCCGAAGTAGATCGTCCCGATCATTCCTCCCACCACATAGATGGAAAGACTTCCTCTCGCCTCCGGAGAGTCCGGCCCGTATACGTCGGTGATCAGCGCAAGGTTGGATTCTCTGTTGATGGAGTGCGTGGCTCCGACCGCCTCCCTCTTCAGCCCGAGCAGAACGGCAAGAGGCATTGCCAGCAGGATCGTCCCGAGATTGCCGAACTCCTGCAGAAGAAGCGCAGGTCCTGCCGAAATGACGGTCTCAAGGCTTGCCCCCGCATTGATGCCAAGCTTTGCGATAAAGGGACAGATAGCGACGATAACCAGCTTCGACGCAGCCTTTACCTCTTTGGTTTTCATGATCTTTAGAGCCTGCGGTCCCGAGAGCACCCCCATGATCAGCGCATAGAAGATCGGGAACAGTATGAATTGTCCCGGTCCGAGCGGGATCTGTATCTGACCGATCGAATCAGCGATCAGAATAAAAAGCAGCGCGAGCAGATAGATCTTGTATTCTGCCTTCAGCCTGCTCTTCAGCGATGGATAGACGAATTTGTCCATTTCACTTCCTCCTCATTCTCTT
>CALWQS010000181.1 GCA_944383745.1 uncultured Mediterraneibacter sp.
AACTGCGGAGCCCAGTAATACTCGCTGTGCCAGTCCGGCTTGGAAAAGTAGACGGAGATACCCAGGCCCTGTCTGCGGAATTCCCGGAAGAGAGCGCCGACGATGTCAGCGT
The DNA here is from genome assembly GCA_944383745.1 of uncultured Mediterraneibacter sp. Lineage (GTDB taxonomy): Bacteria > Bacillota > Clostridia > Lachnospirales > Lachnospiraceae > Mediterraneibacter. The sequence continues at coordinate 113 of CALWQS010000181.1, forward strand.
CCTTATGTGTATGGAAGGGACAGCTCTCTGCTGTGATCTTATAGTCTGTTGTATCCGTGTCATACATACAGAATCCGTCATGATGCTTTGTTGTAAAAAGCAGGTATTTAAACCCGCAGTCCGCGGCGAGCGCCGCCCATCTGACGGGATCGAATTTTATGGGATTGAAAGTCCGGTTTGCATCCCAGTACTGCTGCTTGCAGGTCTCGATGTCGGCCCATGTCATATCTTCCTGGCTCCATGAGCCGTCTCCGTCGCTTAACGGCCAGCTCTCGTAAGTGCCGAGCTGGCAGCCGGGTGCCCAGTGCATCATCAGTCCCAGCTTCTGGTCCATGAACCATTCCAGATGCTCTCTGACCGCCGCTGATTTCGGGGGGATATATTCCTCCGGTGCAGTATAATTGTGAATACCATTGACAACAAGTGTTTTCGCCATATTTTTGTGCTCCTTTTCTCGTATCCGGCAAAAACAGCCGGGGGTTGATTCTAATATACCGCCCGGCTGTAATGTTTGAAAGAGTTAAATCTTATTATCAGGTGCACTTTTTTTATCTGTGCAGATCGTGAGCGTGGCGGCGAGCCGGCCGTCCGGATCTATGGAAAAGGTCAGACCGCTGTCTCCGCCGAAATGGAGCTGTATCCTCTCGTTTACATTGCGTATGCCGAACCCGTGGGATACTTTCAGATCTACATCTTCGTAGCGAAGGTAGGCGTTCAGCTTGTCCGGATCAGCACCCCTGCCTGTATCGGTGACCTGTACATAGAGATTGTCTCTATCTTCCCATGCCCGCAGGAATACGGTGATACCGGCGTCCTGCCGGGTGATCCCGTGCCGGATCGAGTTCTCTACGAGCGGCTGCAGGGTAAACTTGGGGATAAAAATCTCCGTGTCCGGACGGTCTGCCGAGACTTCCAGACGGATTTCCTGACGGAAACGCAGAGTATAAATGGAGATGTATTCCCGTATATTTTCGACCTCTGTCCGGATGCTGACAAGCTGGTCCGGTTCAGTGATGCTATAGCGCATCAGATTAGCGATGGAATCAACGGTAGCGGCGATATCATCCTCTTCACGCATCAGCGCCATGTAATTTACGGTATTCATGGCGTTTAGTACAAAGTGCGGATTCATCTGTGCCTGGAGTGCCCGAAGCTCACTGATCCTCCTTTGTTCCGCAGCCTGCTGGATCTGTCCGGTCAGGCGGTTGACACGGCGGATCAGATCGCTGAAGCTGCTGTTCAGCCTTCTGATTTCCGGGGGTCCCGAACCTGAAAATGCTGACAGGTCTACATTCCGGGTATCTTCGATACTTTCAATCTTCCGTGTCAGCTGTACGACAGGAAGTGTAATTCCCCTGGAGAGCAGGAGAGAAGACAGGGCGCCGATGATCAGGAAGACAAATGAACAGAGCAGATACGGGAGCATCATCGCATGGAGTTGCTCTGTAATATCGCTGTAAGGCGTGAGGAAGAGGAGGTGGAGTCCCCAGTCAAGTTCCGCTGAGCTGTATATATATGAACTGCCATTCAGGTTCAGTTTCTGATGGGAGGTATCGCTCAGAAACTGCTCGGCTGCATCAGACAAGTCCGGCAGAGCGTCCGACTGGTACAGAAGCGCTCCGTCGCGGCTGAAAAGTGCAAATCCGCTGTTTGCAGTAAGCGGATGAAAAGAAAAAATCTGGGGGATGCGGCTTGCCGGCACACTGCAGAGAAGTACTCCGACTCCGTCTTCCAGACGGGGACCGGAATAATGGCTGTTCTGGAGCTTTTTGGCAAAGCAGAGCCGGCCTTCCGTTTCATCTACAAAAATATAATGACGTGCAACCTGATCAAGTGCATGTGTATACCAGTCCTCATTGAGAAAAGTCTCTGCGCTGAAGAGGCGGCTGACGCCCCGGACCGTTGTATTGGACCTGAAAAGAGTGCTTACAGGAAGCTCCGGATTAACATAGAGGACAGAAGAAAATCCTTTATTAGACAGTGCACTCTGGGAATTCAGCGTGTACGCCATCCGGCTGTTCAGTTCAGATTTCGTCTGGAGATCCTCCAGTCTGTCATTGCCTACGGGCATGGAGAGCAGGCTGCCCAGCTCCTCATCCGTAGTATACATATATGTAAGCTGGTCCAGTTCTTGTGTGAAAAGCCGGCACAGAGAGTTGTTGGCGTCTACAAGAGTGTCATAGGAAGTCAGGATCTGTTCGGTAATCGAATACTGGAAGAGTCCGTAAGTGACCAGGTTCAATGTGATCAGTATGCAGGATATGATCAGGCATATGATCATGAAACTGCGTTTGGTGATGCTCATGGATTGCCCTCCTTATCGCTATACTCGGGGGTAAAGTCCCTGGAGCTGTGGAGATTACGATACTCGCTGGGCGTCATCCCGGTCTGCTTTTTAAAGGATCTTGCAAAATAATGCGGATCTTCGTATCCTGACCGTGCACACACATCTTTGATAGGAATCGAGATGTCCTGCAGCAGTTTCTGGGCGCAGAGCAGCCGCTGACGGGAGAGATAGCTGCTGATCGTCTGTCCCATTGCCTGTTTAAAAACCGTACTCAGATAGGGGAGAGACAGATTGGCCTGGTCTGCAAGCTGGGAGATGTTAAAGCCGGGATCAGAGAATGATTCCTGGATTACCTGGATACAGTGCGCAACGATCGGCTGTTCATATTCGCTCTTCCTGCTCTGTGCATATGTCATCAGTTCCTGACAGCGGGTATAGATGTAAGAAACACGTTCCCGGGATGAGGAGAGCAGCCAGTATTCATCCGTGCATGTTTTCTTCAGCTCATCAAGCGCAGCTTTGTCCTTGCCAATTTCATTCTGATAGGCAAAAGTGTGGTTAAGAAGTGTGGAGCCGAGAGTCCCGGCGGTATCATGGAGGAGTGCCTCTGCCAGAACTCCGTCATACAGGAAGTCATAGACCGCTTTTTCATCTCCCTGCCTCAGTAAAGAGAGCAGCCGGTCTTTGAGGACCTCGCTTCCCGTCAGACGGCGGATCTGTTTCTTTGCAGCGAGCTCCTTATCGATCTTTTTCAGAAGAGTTTCCAGTTCTTTTATCTTCTGCCGGGTGACCGGTTTGAGGATGTAATCTGTGACACGGTACTGCAGCGCTTTCTGTGCATACTCAAATTCGCTGTGGCCGCTCAGCAGAATGACGCGGGTACCGCGATGGTTTTCGTACAGATAGCGGGAAAGCTCTATACCGTTCATTCGGGGCATTTTGATGTCTGCCACGACTACGTCAGGGGGATTATCTTCAATCATGGAAACGGCATCAAGCCCGTCTGTGGCACAGCCTGACAGCTCACCGTTGAAATCATCCCAGTGAAGCATCTGGCACAGTCCCTCAAGGGCGAGGTAGTCGTCATCTACAAGCAGTATTTTGATCATAAATCTTCTCCTCCTCATTTGCAGTTCTCATTTGTGAGCTATCCGCAATAATCATCGGGTATTATAGCATACAGCCGGCAGATTTGTGAATTATTTCTTAAAATTAGTGATCTCGGGTGCTCTTTTTATGCACATAGCATCAGATAAAAAAGATGCACCTCATATAAAAATTGTGCCGTTGTTGAAGCAGGAATGTGGATGATAAACTTTATGTAGAAAGCACGGAAAGAAAAGGGGGATGTTATGAAAACTTCAACTGCAAACCCGGCTGTCGTGAAAAAAAAGAAAAAAAGTTTCTGGTATGTATTTAAAAAAAATCTTCCACTGACTATTATGGC
>CALWQS010000182.1 GCA_944383745.1 uncultured Mediterraneibacter sp.
GACGTCTCGTCTGAGTATCCGATATATCCGTCGATAAATACACGGCAGCTCTCGCCGCTGTCATCCTGCACGGTGATGCTCTCTACAATGCCGCCTGCAAGGGTATAGTCAATGACTTCACCTTCCACGCGGACCAGCTTTCCGAAGTTCGTCTCGTAATCGTTGGCTTCTTTTGTGGTCACATCTGTGATCACCACGTCTTTGCTTCCCTCCAGGACCGTCACAGTGATGGCTGACAGCTGTTTGTCGCCGATATACTCACTGACAGATCCTGTCACCTGGACCTGATCGCCCCGTCGGATATTGCTGTCGTCGATGGGGAATACGTTGATTCCGTTGCCCGCATCGTCCTGGATGTAGATCGTGTTGAAGAATGCGTTCCCGCTCTCGGCAGTTCCGTTTGCCACGGTTCCGATCACGGTGAACACTTCTCCCGCCTCTCCTGCGCGTGCCTCCTGGATCGTGCTGATCTCCGGCTCGACTTTCACGCTGCTCAGCAGGTTCTGCGCCATGATTCCGTTCGCATAGGATACCTGATCCTCTGCGGACACTTCAAAGTTGGAGCAGAAGACAGTTCCGCATGCATAGACACGTCCGCTTCCCACAGCCTCTGTAGCCATGGATACGACCTCGCCCTTCGGCGTCACTGCCGCCGCCTCGTCGTACGGAGCGCTGTAGCTTAATACCGGCTTGTCATGTCCCTGCGCCGGAGCCTTGCTGTTGATGGAATAGGTTGTGTCATGTCCGTAGACAATGGCCTCCCCCTCGCCCACACTGACAGAGCATCCCGAGTAGGAACTGTAGGTAAGGCCGGATTCCGCGACACCTGCCAGAATACTCTGGACCGCCGGATCTGTGCTTTCATAGTTAAAATCATCAAAGTACAGTCTGTAGGGCTGGCCGCCGTTCTCATCCTGGTCGATCAGCTCATCGTCGTTGATCCGCATCGTGGAGCCGATGCCTTTGAGCAGATTATTTGCCTGCTCATAAGATGTATACGGGAGTCCGCTGTTTGCGTCCTGATAGTCTGCCAGTCCGCAGACGACCACGGTTCCGCCGCTGCTGACATAATCGCTGACTGCCTGTATAAAGCTGTCCTCGAACACGCTGGGCTGAGCGTCTCCGGTGTAATCGCTTGTGTATTTCAGCGGAGCGGAGATCACAAAAAGCGCGACATCCTGAAGTATCTCCGGCGTCACTTCCTCGCCCGGCTGTACGATCTTCACCTGGATATTGTCCGAGGTTCCCATGTTGATGAAGTTGGTCATATTACCGGAATAGTATCCGTTTACATAGTCGTTGTAATGTGTGCCGTCCACAAGGACTTTCGTCGCAATGGACGGGTCTGACACGCTCAGCTTGAGCACGTCTGTAAATGTATACTCTTCCCCTCCGATCACTGCTTTCAGCTCGGCGTTGATGTTGAATCCGCCCGCCTGATCTGCCGTGTACAGGAAGGAATACTCGAAGGAATCTCTTGCACCGATCACGCCGCTGTCGCCGATCTGTGAAACATCGGCAGAGTGAAACGGCTCAGTCTGTCCCTCAATCGTGTAAGTCAGCGACGTCACTGTCATGTCATCGCTTAAGTTGTTGAAGATCTGGCTGGAAATGTTGATCTTGTCTCCCTTGATCGGCATCGCCACATCGCTGGATGTATTGGAAATACCCGCGTTTACGCTCTCGCCGGTCCATACCGGAGCGGTCACTGCGATCTGCTTGTCCGCCTGGGTGACGCGCAGATAGTAGTAGCCGTATCCTGTGGAAAGGTTATCAAACTCTACTGTCGCGCTTCCGCCTGTAAATGTCTTCTCTGCCAGCGTCTGTCCGCCGTTTACGATCACTTCTACCTTTGTCTCTCCCGACGTATCCGAGGGATCAGAAATATCTGCGGTAATGTTGACGGACTCCTGTTCGTCAAGGATCGATCCCATGGCATTGCCGTTCAGTTCATACAGGATGGACAGATCGTTGTCCTCTGTCGCATAGACACGGTAATTCTTCATTGCGTCGTAGATGGCGTCCTCTGTCAGCCCGTCTGCGAGCACCACGCTTCTCGCCGTGTTGGAATCGCCCCAGTTCCCTTTGTGGTTGTCCTGGTTGTTGGTGGGCGCTACATGCCAGCCCTTGTCCAGCGCTCTCGTATAGTAGCTGTAGGACGGGAAGTACCCGGAGCTTCCGATGGCTCCCTCGCCGTTTCCTACCTCGATCAGTGTGATCTGATTATCGATGACCGGATCATACAGTGCGAAGTCCATGAAGTCTCCGAACGTATCTCCCGGGTGGTTGAACTGGGAGATGGTCTCCGGATTCTCATTGAGCGTATCATAGTATGCTTCCAGCACCTCATAGTTGTCGCCCTTTCTGTAAGGCTCCGCGTTTCTGTTTTCAAATCCTTCAGAATTGAAGGTATTGATATGTCCCGGGGCTCCGCCGGACCAGGTCATCTCGAAACCGTAGATCCCGACAAAATCCCCTTCTTGTGCCGTGATATTTCTCGCGCCCTCGCGTCCCTCTCTCCAGGAAGCGTTCACATCTTCTGCATTTTCATCTCCGAGATGAGTCGTTCCCGCACTCGGCAGTCCGCTCTGTCCCTCGAAGGAGTTGGAGTGGTCTGTCAGAGCCAGGAAATCAAGGTTCTCCACATTTGCCGCATGCTCGAACGCCTGCTCCACCGTACCTGTTCCGTCGGAAAGGTTTGTGTGGGCATGGAGCTGTCCGAAATACAGGCCGTAGTCCTCGATCTGCATGGGCGCCTTGTAGGTAAATGTATAGACCTCGCCGGTCTGCGCCTCCGCATCGCCGCTCTGCGGGATATATGCCAGTGCTTTCACAACGATCGGTTTGTCTTTCTCAGGCGTCGCTGCAATCTCCAGAGGCTCTGAGTAGAGCTGTTCTGCATTTCCCGCTTCCGGATCAGCAGGCACTGTGCCGTCTGTATTCATTGTGCAGTAGATCTGGACTCCGTCAGCCGCTTTCAGGGTGATCTGCTGTCCTGCCGCGACACTTGCCCCATTCTGCGGGGACGCCTCTACCTCAAGTCCTTCCACTGCCGACGGCTCGTCCGGCTCATCCGAACCGTTGGGCACGTCCGTCACCTTGTAGAACTTCAGTGCGAACATTCCCTCGCTGCCCTCCGCGATGTTGTAGTATGCGCTCCAGTTTCCGTTGCTGTCATACCACTCCATGTACGCTCCGCGCACCGTGTTCTTCACATAGTACAGGCCGTTTCCCGCATCCTCAAGGATCCATTTATCGTTCTTCTCTCCCAGCGGCATGCTGGAGAAGCTGTCTCCCATACCGATATTCTGACCATTGTAAGAGAAGCTGTAGGTTCCGTCCTCATTTACTGCAGCGGTCCACACATCCGCATCCGTGTAACCGCTCAGCGTGCCGCTGCTCTCTTCCGCCACATCTGTACCGGCGTTATAGTAACCGTTATACTTTGCGGAAAGCGCCTTGCCATATGCCGGCGCATAGATCACCACCTGGTCGCCGTCCGCAATGGGCGCTGTATCTCCCGTCTCGCCGGAACCGCTCTCATCGACCGTATACTGCAGAGTCTGTACCGCGCTGTACACGCCCTCCAGGACCGCAGCCGCCTTCAGCGTGCAGTCCTCCGTGATCACAGGCATGTTATCCGCGCCGTAGAGCTCTCGCTCCGCATTCGTCTCATCCGTCGGATCGCTTCCATCCAGAGTATAGTAAATCTGCGCTCCGGAAGTAGACGCTGTCAGCGTGATCTTCGTTCCGGAAGCCACAGCTCCCGCCTGGGGATCTGCCTGGGGCGCCGCCACTGTCCCCTCGGATGTTCCGCCTTCCGCCGC
>CALWQS010000183.1 GCA_944383745.1 uncultured Mediterraneibacter sp.
AAGTCTTCCTATATGCAGCGGGAGCTGGAAAATATCCAGAACATCCTCATGAACCAGTATGAGCAGTACAAGCAGGCACAGCGGACCGTAGATCTGATCAACTTCAGATACCACGATCTGAAAAATCATATGATCGCTCTCCGCAGTGAGGAAAACGCGCCGCTCCGCCAGGAGTATCTGGATCAGCTTGAGAAAGACATCCACAGCTATGAGGCGTTCAACAAGACCGGCAGCCAGGTGCTGGACACCCTGCTCACAAGCAAGAACCTGCACTGTATGCAGCACAAGATCGATATGACCTGCGTCATCGACGGCTCCCTGTTCGATTTCATGGACGTCATGGACATCTGCTCCATCTTCGGAAATGCACTGGACAATGCGATCGAGTGCGAGAAAAAGATAAAAGACTACGGGAAGCGCATGATCCACATCAATGCATTTTCTGAAAAGAATTTCCTGATCATCCGCTTCGAGAATTATTATGAAGGAGATATCCTTTTCGACAAAGGACTCCCGGTCACGACAAAAAAACAAAAGGCAGCGCACGGATACGGTCTTAAAAGTCTCCGCTACACCGTGCATAAATACGGCGGAGAGGTGAATATCAATACTGACGGAAACTGGTTCTGCCTCGGAATACTGATTCCGCTCAAAATGTCATAAATGCTGTTTATCGGAGGAAATTGTATGATTTGTACAATTTCCTCCATTCTATTTTGTCGCTTTATGACATATTTAAAACAGTTTATGCAGAAAATGAACAGTTTGTGAAGATTCTGTAAAGCATTTAAAAATCGATGCTATAATCTACGCCAGATGAAACGCAGGGATCATCAAAATAAAAAAGGGAGGACAACACTATGTTAGCAATTAACATGGCCGATGTGGTAAACGTGCTGAACACATGCAAACCATATCTGATCGGCTTTGGCGTCGTATTCGTGATCGCGCTGATCGTGATCATCGCGGCGTTTAAGATGGACAAAGCCAAGAGAAAACTTATCCGCTCTGAGGCGGGGATCGCCATTCTGCTGGCACTGGTCATAGTAGTGAACATGATCTGCTTCGGACCGATGAACAGCATGATCTCACTGGCGACAGGAAACGGGACAATCAGCGAGGAGACCTCTGCGGAGGCGACCGATCTGGTAGAGCAGATCGCGGAGGAAGGAATCGTATTATTGAAGAACGAGGACAATATTCTTCCCCTGGCGGACAGCAATAAACTGAACGTCTTCGGATGGGCTTCCACCAATCCGTGCTACGGCGGAACAGGCTCCGGATCTCTGTCCGACGCTTACGAGACAGTCACACTGCTTCAGGGCCTTGAGAACGCAGGATTTGAGCTGAACACAGAGCTCTCTGATTTCTACACAGACTACCGCGCAGACCGCCCGGTTGTCGGAATGTGGGAGCAGGACTGGACTCTGCCGGAACCGCCGGCTGACACCTACAGCGACGACATGATGAGCAATGCGAAAGAATTTTCTGACACAGCGATGGTAGTCATCACACGTGTAGGCGGCGAGGGCGCAGACCTTCCGACAGATTTAAGCAAGGTAACTTACAACGACAATTCCACAGAGTACAAGGATTTCGAAGAGGGAGCGCACTTCCTCCAGTTAAGCCAGACAGAGCAGGATATGCTTGACCTGGTGTGCGCGAACTTCGACAATGTAGTCGTTGTCTACAACGGAGCTAACGCGATGGAACTCGGCTTCCTCAATGAGTACGACCAGATCAAAGGCGCTCTGTGGTGCCCGGGAACAGGCCAGTCCGGATTCAACGCTCTCGGCTCTATCTTAAGCGGAGATGTGAATCCGTCCGGTAAGACAAGCGATACATTCGTGGCAGACCTGACAGCAACTCCGACATGGAACAATTTCGGAAGCTTCTTCTATGACAATACTGAAGAATTCAACATGGAGCAGGTCGGATTCACAGGCGAAGCAGAGACCGTGGCTCCGAGCTTTGTAAACTATGTGGACGGCATCTATGTGGGATACCGCTTCTGGGAGACAGCGGCTGCAGAAGGGCTCATCAACTATGACGAGTCTGTAGTATATCCGTTCGGATACGGACTCTCCTACACAACATTTACTCAGGAAATGGGTGAAATGACAGAAACTGACGGGACAATCTCCTTCGACGTCACAGTAACCAATACCGGCGACGTGGCAGGAAAGGACGTTGTAGAAGTATACTACAATCCTCCGTACACAAACGGCGGTATTGAGAAAGCAACTGCGAACCTGATCGCGTTCGAGAAGACAGACGTGCTCGAGCCGGGCGCTTCCGAGACAGTGACGATCAGCTTTAACGCAGAAGACATGGCTTCCTACGACTACCAGGACGCACAGGCTTACGTACTTGAGGCGGGCGATTATGAGATCAGCATCAACAGCGACTCTCATACAGTCATCGACTCACAGACATACAATGTGCCTGAGACGATCACATACAGCGGAGACAACATGCGCTCCACCGACAAGACAGAGGTGACGAATCAGTTTGCTTCCGCTGAGGGAGATGTGACCTACCTCTCACGCGCAGACGGATTTGCAAACTATGATGAGGCGACAGCCGCTCCGGCTTCCCTGTCCATGTCTGACGAAGACAAGGCAGCATTCCTCAACAACGGGAACTACGATCCGGCGAACTACAATGACGACGCCGATGAGATGCCGACGACAGGCGCTGACAACGGAGTCGAGCTCGCAGACCTGCGCGGTGCTGACTACGACGACGCTCAATGGGATGAGCTTCTGGACCAGATGACGGTAAGCGACATGGATCAGCTCATCGCCATCGGAGGATATCAGACGGCAGCGATCGACAGCATCGGCAAAGTACAGACCATCGACTGCGACGGTCCTGCTTCCATCAACAACAACTTTACGGGAACAGGCTCTGTCGGCTTCCCGTCAGCGGTTATGATCGCAAGCACATGGAACAAAGACATTGCCACAGCATTCGGCCAGAGCATCGGAAAGATGGCCGACGAGATGGGAGTATCCGGATGGTACGCTCCGGCCATGAACATCCACCGCTCCGCATTCGCAGGACGTAACTTTGAGTATTACTCAGAGGACGGCCTCCTCTCCGGCAAGATCGCGGCAGCAGCGATCCAGGGCGCTGAGGAATACGGCGTATACGCATACATGAAGCACTTCGCCCTGAACGACCAGGAGACAAACAGAAACAGTATGCTCTGCACATGGTCCAACGAGCAGGCGATCCGCGAGATCTACCTGAAACCGTTCGAGATCTCTGTAAAAGAAGGCGGATGTGACGCTGTGATGTCTTCCTTCAACTACATCGGAACAGAGTGGGCCGGCGGATATGCGCCGCTCTGCCAGACTGTCCTCCGCGACGAGTGGGGATTCAGAGGACTTGTACTGACCGACTACTTCGGAGTGTACGGATACATGAACTCTGACCAGGGCATCAGAAACGGTACAGACTGTATGCTGGTTGCCTACGACACAGAGACGAACCACGTGAAGGATCAGGAGAGCGCGACAGGCGTTCAGGCAATGCGCCAGGCAAGCAAAAACATCCTCTACACTGTAGTAAACAGCCGCGCATATGATCCGGCTAACCTTGAAACCGGTCTTATGGGATGGCAGATCGCGGCGATCGTGATCGACGTCATCTGCGCAGCAGTCATCATCGTACTTGAGGCTGTCGCTGTGAAGAGATTCATTAAGAGAAAATCCGGGAAGATCGAAGTGAAATAATTCCGGAAAGAAATAGGTGTAAAT
>CALWQS010000184.1 GCA_944383745.1 uncultured Mediterraneibacter sp.
GTATTTTTCTGGTCATTTGCCGCTTTTTCCGCAAGCCTGCCAATTCCGTTTATTATGGCAGAACAGAACATAATACTCTACAAAAAAATCCCGGAAAATATACAGGGAAGAGTATTTGCTGTAAGAAATGCTGTCCAATACAGCACGATCCCCTTAGGTATTCTTTTGGGAGGATACTTAGCCGATTCTGTATTTGAGCCTTTTATGCGCTCTAACACAGGTATTGTGCCTTTTTTAGAAATTCTTGTGGGAAATGGTGCAGGAAGCGGCATGGCTGTTATGTTTTTATGTACGGGAGTCTGTGGCTTTGCCATGAGTATTTTGTCTCTGCATAGCAAAAAAATTCAGGAATTAAATAACTGTTGAGATTTAAATAATGACGAAAATATATTATAGATCAGAATGTTAAGCTGATAGGCAATCAAGGCGGGACAGCCCTAAAACGGCTTCCCGCCTATTTCAATTTTGAGAGAAAATCGGTCCGAATTTACAGCTCGACTGTCAGGAAAGTCCCGATTTTACGCGGTTTTTCGGCCCTTGCTCCTGCACGCGTTTTCCCTCGTTCTTCTATCCCGCCACAGGCACGTCGTTCTTTCTCCGTTCCACCACAAAGCGGTTCACCAGCTCTACCCCCAGACTTACGATCATAAGAAAATAGAAATTAATCCCCCGGCTCACGAGCATGGACGGGATCAGATATGCTCCCGCGAACACATTGACGAACACCGTCTGGTACATCAGTTCTGTGATCCCCTGTGCTCCCGGCAGAGGCAGCATGTCCACCGCAATGTAGACAGACGCCTGAAGAAGGATAACCTTCATCGCTCCGGCTCCCTCCAGGCCGAATCCCAGATAAACCATATAGGTCAGCACGAACAGGCTGCACCTCTGCAGAAACGTCACAGCCACAACGCCTGCGAGCCTTCCCTTGTGCTTTCCGAGCCATGCGACCGCCTGCTGATAGCTCTCGATAAAGCCCTTCAGCTTCTCATCCCGCTTCTCGGAAGGCTTCCAGATCTTCATCCGGATCAGCAGCCCTTCGAAAAACTTCGCCAGCCTGAAGATCACTCCCGGGAAGAGCATCACGCCGAGGATCAGGATCACGAGGATCACATTCAGCATCAGCCCGAGAAGATAGAGCGGAAAATAATGCTTCAGTTCCGCCCGGAGCGGTCCATACCAGAACGCCAGGATTCCGAATCCCAGCACGACGAGAACAAACTTATAGACGACCGCGACCGTCATGAGGACGACCGTACTGTCAGACACCCGGTTCCCGTCCTTGTTCATATAATAGAGCTGGACAGGCTGCCCGCCGGATGCCGACGGCGTGATCCCGGAGTAGAAAAATCCGATAAAAGAATACTGGAAGCACCGGAACAGGCTGTTCCTTTTCTCCCTCATGGCATTGAGCAGAAACCAGATCATGAATCCCTCCGCGCAGACGAAGAACACAGCCAGCGCCGCCGACGGGATCAGATACACCGGCGACATCCTCGCAAGTGACCGTCCGATCTCCGCCAGGTCACGTCCGCTGAACAAGGCGTAAAAGGTCAGGAACATGACGAGAAGGAAGACTGCGATCTGTGCTGCTCTTTTTTTAACGCTCATATGGTACACCTCGATATCCTCTGAATGCTCCTCCCGCATATGCAGGCTGTGCCAAATGGAAAACAGGGATTCTTCCATATCCGCATGCCTCCCTGTCGGATTCGACAAGCTCTCTCAGGCTTCCTTCAAAGATCTTCTGCTTCTCCCCGTATTCCATGAAGTCCTTCGGAGTCACGAGAGAAAAATGCTTCTCCCATCTGCACACGCCCGCCTCTTCCAGCAGCCTCGCCGTATAGGAAGAGCAGGTATAATGATTCTTCTGATAGAACGGCCGATTCATCAGAAGGAACGGAAGGCCGAGTATCGTGTAATGATACCGGTAACGATTCTTCATCGCTTCCCTCAGCCTGATCCTGATAGATTCCTTCTGTTCATCCGTGCATTCCAGGCTGCAGATCATGTAATCCGCACTTGGAAACGCCTTCAGGATCTTCCTCTTATCCTCTTTCTCAAAACCGGCGATCAGCGGAACCGAAGGATGCCTCCGGCCGATGCTGTACGCCTCCTCCAGGCCCGGGTCCAGCGACAGTGCAACGTGGATGTATTTTTGTTTCAGCACCCGCCTGATGATCCCGGCAAATAGTCCGGGCGTATCGACAAATGCAATATATATCTGTGCCATTCTCTTCCCTCCCGCGCCTCACTGAAACTGATAGATCCTTCTCGCAAACCGATATCCGCCTACGGTGAGCTTTCCTCCCAGCCTGCCCGGAAGATAAGTCAGCCCGCTCACCGTGGACCATCTCAGCCTGTAGTAGAGCGACTTGTCATACTCCTTGATTCTCTCCCACATATTCCGCCTTTTTCTCTCAGCCTCCGCAGTGCTGATCAGGAGCAGATGGATCGACGATATGGAGAGCATGATCGAGATATTGCGCATCATGTAGGACGCCAGCTTCGGATATGTCTTCTTCACCTCGTTCAGATCAACGCAGCGTGATACAAGATCTGTCACCTTGATCTGCTGGTCGATCCTCTCCATCAGTACTTTTTCATTTACTGACTGGTCGCCGCGTCCCAGATAGTAGTGATAGAGATCAATATCCATATAGTAAAGATTTTCTGCAAAAGGAAGCGGCTGATAGGAAAACAGATTATCTACATAGAAGGTATGCTCCGGAAGCCGGACGCCCGACTTTCTCAGCACTTCCGTCCGGAACATCAGGGAATGCATGATCAGATACTGGGACGGCCTGAACCGCCCGATCGTATTCCACGTACACATTTCCTCGCTGGGGAAAATATTGCGATAGTCCATCACCCGGCTCCTTCCCTCGTCCAGATGGTCGTAGACATAATTACAGATGAACAGATCCGGGATTGTCTCAAATTCATCCCGCCCTGCGCCGCAAAATTCTTTGACTCTTGAGACAAGCTTCAGATATGCTTCCTTATCCAGCCAGTCGTCAGAATCTACTACCTTATAATAGAGCCCGCTGGCGAGCTCCAGCCCCTTGTTCACTCCTGATCCATGGCCGCCGTTTTCCTTATGCACCACCCTGACGATATCCGGATAGACCATCTCGTAGGAATCAGCCACGGCTGCCGTGCCGTCCGTGGAGCCATCGTCGATCAAAATGATCTCCACGTCTTTTCCTCCCGCGAGAAGGGAATCCACGCACCGCCGCATATAGCTCTCAGAATTGTAGCACGGCACTGCGAATGTTATGTATTTCATGATCAAACGCCTCTCTTTCGTCTCTTCCTTATACAGTTTTTCGAAATTGTATCATTAAAATCATTTTTATTGTAAACATGTCTTCTTAAGATAAGTGGAAGAGATTTCTTAAGAAATTACAAAGAATTACGAAATAAACTACGAAGCCATGTCTGATCTGTTCACTCAATGCCTCTGTCTGCCAGAGACCAGATTCCTGAAAGGACGAGCATGACGAATCCGATCGGAACGACAATGAGACAGACGAGAATAAGGATTCCCCATCCCGCTATTCTGCCTGCCCCCTTTCTGATCTTCCCTCTGTTCTTCCTTTCTTCTGAAAACTCTTTCATCTCCTGCACCTCCTGTTTCACAACTGCTCTTTTACACTGCTTATTTTAATGAAAACAAGGGAAGTCCTTCCATTGAAACAGCTTACATTTCTCCTTTTCTCCCTTACATTTTTGTAAGGCGCACAGATATCTGAAAAG
>CALWQS010000185.1 GCA_944383745.1 uncultured Mediterraneibacter sp.
ACAGGCACGGCGGTCTTAGGCTATCAATGGTCAGAGGACGAGCTTGCAGATTTTGATGCTGAGAAAACCGTGAATTATGAATATACGCAGACCAGTTACGGAGCAGTTGAGATAAACGGGGTGCCTCAGTGGTCCGAAGGAACGGTGGGATGCCAGTTTTATAATATGTACGAAGGGCTTTCAGAGGCGGACGCCGCACAGATCGAAGTGCTGATCGGTGTGGAGAGCATGGAGAGAGAACTGCTGGATGAACGGCATATCCTGCTGTGGGACGGCAAGAGAGAAAGCCCGATGCTGGAGCAGTATATCAGCATGGATGAAGGGTATTCCGGAATTGAGTGGGAGAAGGGCGAACATCCCTGCGAACAGTTCCTGTTTTACGAGGATTACAGCACATTTCTGGAGAGGACAGGAGTTGAGGCGGAAGGTGAGAAATTCGACCGGGAAAAGTTTGACCGGGGAGAACAGGTGATCATTCTGATCAGTGAGCAGTATTTCATAGGAAGTGAAGTCCCCGATCCCGGGATCACGGCAGGTGATCAGCTGACCATAGAAAGCCGCGACTGGAAGGGCAGGACAGAGACCGAAGCGGGAGCGGTGATGAGCGTGGAGGACGCACAGGAACATATCGTCGGCGGGCTGTATAATGTGATCGGTTCATATCAGCTGGCGGAGAAGATCGCAGCTGCGGATGGACAGACGCTGCAGACAGACCGGATCAGGCTTGACTTTAACCGGGATGCATCCTATGAAAGCACGGAGAAACAGCTGGCCGCGCTGTTCGAGGCAAAGGAAATGACATATGTCTCAAATATGGAGAGCAAAAGGATCAATGCAGAGAATATGGTCCGGAGCGTGAGCATCTACGGGATCATGATGGCAGTCGGCATTTCAGTGTATTTTGTACTCCAGCTCAATATGAGAAAGAATCAGGGATTTTATCTTCGCGGAGAGTATCGCCTGTTCCGAAGGCTGGGGATAGAGCGGAGGACATTTGGCAGGATGGCGGTGACTGACGGTGTAAAGCAGGCTGTATGGGCGCTGGCGGGAATCCCGTGCGCATATCTTCTGATCTTCTGTCAGAAATACGCGGAGCAGGTGCGCCAGGCGGAGGAGAGTAAAGGACAGGGCATGATTTATGAGAATTATTCTAATTTATTGAATGAATTTACGCAGAACCTGCCGGTCCTTGCAATTGACAGAGTGCTCAACGATGCGAAGCCGCTGTGGGAACTGAGCGTCTGTATCCTGATGGTTATCGTGTTCCTGATCAGTACGGCTGTGGGGATCAGGTCAATGGAGAAAGGAGAGTCGAGAGTATGAGTGCAGTTTTGGTGACGAAAGGGATTTCAAAGACATATGGAAATGAGAAGGTAAAGGTCCGTGCGCTGCGGTCCTGCAGTATGGCGATAGAAAAGGGCGAGTTCGTCGCGGTCGTTGGGAAGAGCGGCTCGGGAAAATCCACCCTGCTGCGCATCCTGGGGACGCTGGAGCCGCCGGACGAGGGACAGGTGTTCCTGGAGGGAAAGGAGATCTCAGGACTTTCGGATAAGAAGCTCTCGAGGCTTCGGAGGCGGAGGATCGGATTCGTCTATCAGGATTACAGCCTGTTCCCTGAGTTTACGGCATATGAGAATATCGCCATGCCGTTCCATCTGGACGGGCGGAAGGAGAACAAAAACTATATTAAGGAATTGATGGACACGCTCGGCATCTACCAGTGCAGGGACAAGTTTCCGTCGGAGATGTCGGGCGGCGAGCAGCAGAGAGTGGCGATCGCGAGAGGGATGTGCGTGTCCCCGGCGATCATCCTGGCGGATGAGCCGACGGGCAATCTGGACGCGGAGAACGCAGAGGAAGTCGCCATGCTCATGAGCAAGGCGTCAAGGCTCTACCAGCAGACGATCATCATGGTGACCCATGACGGGCAGATGGCGGATTACGCGGACCGGATCCTGTATATCAGGGACGGAAGAGTGCGGGAGCGGACGGAGGAATAGGACGGATGCCGACGGAAAGGGGGCGGGAATATGTTCTGGA
This sequence comes from uncultured Mediterraneibacter sp., assembly GCA_944383745.1. Taxonomy (GTDB): domain Bacteria; phylum Bacillota; class Clostridia; order Lachnospirales; family Lachnospiraceae; genus Mediterraneibacter. Next base: position 2,041 of record CALWQS010000185.1, read on the forward strand.
AAATGGTCATGCGCAGTATGAGGAGAAGGCGAAAGGAACTCCGGTTTGTCTCTGCAGCAGCCTTTATCGCTGTGTTCTTTCTTGTATCCGTCACGGTGTTCCAGAATGTGATGAACCGGTATGTGATAGAGGATAACTATAAAAATTATGGGGAATGGGTGCTGTCCACGGTGGAGGACCTGTGGAATCCGGAACAGTCATTTCTCGACCCGGAGCACCCCTACCTTTCACGGGAAGGAGTGTGCAGCTCCGGGTGGGAAGTTCTGGATGAAAGATCTGAGCCAAGCGGAGTCCGGCTGGGGACGATGGACGAGAACTGCAGGGAGATCGGGAATCTCGCTCTTTATGAGGGGAGAATGCCGCAGAGTGCAGATGAGATTGCGATGGATCTTCCGTCCCTTGCAGCGCTCGGGTACAGCTATGATCTCGGACAGACGATCCGGACCGCTGTGCAGGATGGCTCCGGACAGACGGTGACGGCGGAATTTACTCTGGTCGGGACGATGAAGAGCTTTTCTGAGAGCTGGGTCAGCTCATTGACATATCCGCTGCCCGGAGGGCTGGTCACGCAGGATGGGCTCGAAGCGGCGGGCGGCGCAGCCTACAATACTCATTTTTATCAGCTGGACCGCAGATATGAGGATATCGATGCGGACGCATTCGCATCGGCATTTGTACAGCCGGGTACACTGTGCGAGTTCAACAGCAATGCATATGGGAACCGCGTGTGGGGGTCAGAGGAAATGTTCCTTGCGGTCAAGATCATCCTTCTTATGATCGCGGTGTCAGCGGTCAGCTATCTGCTCCTCTCCTACGAGGCGGAGCGGAGAAAGTGGTATTACCAGTACCGGACGATCGGCGCAGAGCGCTCGCAGATCCGGAAGATGATCCTCGCCGAGGGGATGTGCGCCGTATTTCCCTGGGCGTTGGCGGCACAGATCATTCCGCATGCGGCGGGAGCGCTGATCTGCCTTATGATATCCAGGCGGAATCAGATGCCCTTCTTTTACGAATTTCATCCGAAAGAGCTGCTCCTGCAGGCGGGAATTATTTTCGGGGTACTCTTCCTGGCAGTCATCGGGACATGGATCCGAAGCGGCGACAAGGTCCTCGCGCGCAATACAAAGACTGTAACGGAGAGACAGCTGAAGCGGCTGAGAAAATGCAGGGGGAAAAACACGCTGAAAAGCTTTTACAGACGGCAGGGAAAGCTGCACCCGCTCAGGCAGGCGGCGGCTGCCGTTCTGTCCGCTGCCGTGTGCGCCATGCTGCTCCTCTGCATGCAGGAAATCCGCAATGCCTGTGCAACCTATTCCTACTCGAGGAATGAGATGTGGGACTTCAGCTCATATAAGACAAATACAGTGAAAGAGACATATTCCGCAGATCCGTCTGAAACGCGGTTTGCATCTAACACCGCCTCAAGCGTTGAAGTGACGGATGAAGGCGATATGCAGATTGTGGAGGTGGAGTATGATCTCCCGGATATGTATTACGGGATCGGCAGCGAGACGGAAGTACGCCTGGATGAGATGAGTGGGATCAGCAGGCTCGAGCTGCTGATCCGGGACGGCCGGCATAAGCTGGAGTGGCAGGGGAAAGAGGAAAGCCCGGTGATCAGAGAGCAGGAGAAACAATTTAACTTTATAGGACCGGGAGACGAAAGAATCTATTTTTATGAAGACTTTGAAAAGATGCGGGAGCTGACCG
>CALWQS010000186.1 GCA_944383745.1 uncultured Mediterraneibacter sp.
AAATATTCGTCAATACTCTTCGGCTCTCTGATGGAATCAGAGTTAATATCCAGAAAGAACTTCAGGAACTCACGCCCGGTCAGGAACTCCGGTACAGCGGGCATTGACAGCACATAACCGATGTCTTCAGGCTTCACTTCCCCGCGGATCCCGTCCTCTTCCAGATAAAAGCTCCCGCCGTCCGCCCGGATATCCCGGTTGATACAGTTAAAGAGCGTAGTCTTTCCCGCGCCGTTGCGTCCGAGGAGGCCATAGATTTTCCCCTCTTCAAACGTAAAGTCAATATCTCTCAGCACTTCCTTCTTGTCAAAATGTTTCTCAAGATGTTCAATGATAAATTTCATGTCTTCTCCCTCATCTTTTCTATTCGTTGTTTTATGCTTAATCCCGCCATCTTACTCCACAAATGCCTGACTTATAATATAAAACTCCTCCTGGCTCGGCATCCATCTCTTCTCCATTTTCTCCAGGCTGTCGTCAAACTCCCGCGCTGTCTCCTTCTCATTTCTGATATTCAGTATCATAGTTTCTTCCGTTTCCTCTCCGACTATGAAGCAAGGGAAATTCCCCTGCTTTTTCCTTTATCCTTCCCCATCTTAGCATGTCCTCTGCCGTCCGTAAAGGAAATGCTCCGTTAAAAGATTTTCCATTTGCCACAGTTAAAAATGCACTTGTGTTTCCTCTCCCCGTGTGATATTCTTTCTTTACATTTTCCAGACAGATACATCTTCTGAGAATGTCCCGGACGGCAGGGCTGTCGCCCTGATCAGCCGCCCAAGATAAACTTCCTGCTCTGTAATCGAGCGATTTCAACATTTATACCCACAAAATCACACATTTTCAAGAGTTCGGAAAAAAGGAGGGGATTCTATTGATATCTTAAAAACTTTCGGATATTATTGCAGCCTGAAAACGAATTGGATATACTAAAAGGAGAGAAATGGAGAAAAGAAAGTTACAATGGCACCCTGCTTTTGGCGCGGCGCTCCGCATTACCCTGAAAGATGAAATGGAATTTCTGGAAATGCAGGAAGAGTACCTGCTGAGCAAAAAGCCGCCTCAGATTGATATACTTATTATCAAAAAACTGCGGGATCGTCCCGTCAAGAAAGCCATAGGCAAAATATTCCGCCAGCATAACATTATTGAATATAAAGCGCCCGGAGATTATCTAAGCGTAAATGATTTCTACAAAGTGTACGGCTACACCTGCTTTTATCAATCCAACACTGACAGGGTAAAGGAGATTGACCCGGAGGAGCTGACGATCACATTTGTCTGCAGCCGCTATCCGCGTGAAATGCTGAATCATCTCGCAGAAGTCCGCGGAATCCATGCGGAAAACCGGGATAAAGGAATCTATTATCTGATCGGAGATACGATTCCCATGCAGCTTCTGATCACTCAAGAATTGACACAGGAAGAAAACTTCTGGCTGAAGAATCTCCGAATAGATCTGAAAGCCGGCAGGGAAATCCAAAATATCGTGGCAAAATATGAACAGAACAGACACTCAAAGGACTATGCCGCTGTGATGGATCTGATTACGCGGGCAAATTGGAAAGAAATGGAGGCTGATCGAAAAATGTGCGATGCATTAAGAGAACTCTTTGCGGAAGAGCTGAAGGAAGAAAATGAGAAAGGCATGGAACGCGGCAGAGCCGAGGGTATCCATCTCGCGAAACTTATTTTCAAGCTGTCTGCCCAGGGCAGCTCAGATGAAGAGATTGCCAAAAAATGTGATCTTCCTTTAGAACAGGTACGGGAGATCCTGGAATAAACTCCAAAAAAAAGGGGGGGGGCTGCTGTTACATGATACAGCAGTTCCCTCTTCTCATTTTCTCCCATCAAGAAATCTCATAGCTGAGTTCCATTTTCAGATAAACCATATCAACAAGCTGTCTACCGCCCTCATAGATCGGATGATCGTAGTGATCCGTGAAAAAGTTCCGGACCACATGGGACCTGCGGAACCCGCATTTCTCGTAAAACGGCACTGTGGCAGGACTGTCCCCTGTGCCCACGTACAGAGCCTTAAAGCGGTCTCTGTATGAATCTGCCACAAACCGGACCATGCGCATGCCGTATCCCTTCCCCTGGGCTTCCGGGGTGACCGCCAGATTTTTGATCTCCAGGGAACCGTTTCCCTCATCCGTCACAACGCACACTGCCTTCACACCGCCATCCTCCAGAACGTACATATCGCCTCTCTCAAGATATTGGTCGATCATATTCTCCTGCTCGTCCGCCAGAAGAAGCAGGGGCAGGTATTCTTTTTTGTCTGTTTCTACTTTCCTGATCTCCATAGTTCTTCCTGCACACATTATTCTGACAGTATACTCACCTTATCTCCCTCAATCAGTATCACCTGATGATCATCAATGACCTTTAAGCCCAGCACTGACGAATACTTTTCAATGATCGAATTTGCTGCGGGACCCATCTCCGGGTGCCCCATATGCGGAACTACATAGAAATCCACCAGCCCCATTCCCGTATAATCTGTCAGTTCCGGCGCCTTCCCGGGCACATCCATCTCCGCAGAATACCCGATGTCCGGGCAGGCCGCGATCGCCCCGGCAGACTCGCCGATATAGAGCTTCCCTTTTGCTACTTCCCGGGCAATGATCTGATCCGCGCCTGAGCGCTTCAGCTCCTGGAGAAGGAAGAATGTGTTCCCGCCTCCCACAAAGATCATGTCATTCTTCGCCAGCTTTTCCCTGACATTATCTTTGGAAGCAGTTGAAACCTCCAACTCGTCGACAGTCAGTCCCAGTTCCTCCAGCATCCTCGTCTCTGCTTCCGCCATCCCCTCGATCTCTTCCGCGATCGCCGCAGTTGGGATGTAGGTTACTGTTTTTCCATTCAGATCCGGCTCTGCCTTTTTCAGCAGCCCGGTCACATTACACAGCATGGATACCAGCAATATTTTTTTCATAAGCCCAAAGCCCCCTGTTCAAAATTTCTTATACTTATTCTTTGCCGCTGTGATTGTTATTTATCATAATAGAACTCTGTCCACTTCCCCTTATAAGACCGGCAGGTCCGTGATACTCTGAACCGCCTCATATACATGGCTGTCCAGGAATCCTGTGTCCACCAGGAGCGCTTCCTTCTCTCCCACGATCAGGAACTGCCTCACACGCCCGTCGTCCAGAATATATAAGTTTTCCATAAATAATCGTACCTGCGTCATACTCTGCATATCTCCTTTCTTTTTTGAGCGGCTTACTCATCTGGCTGCTGCCCGTCATGCGCCTTCCACTGGCACTCTGTCAGTTTCATATCGGAAAATACTGCCTTAAATGAAGAATCCTCCGGCGAACAGGCGTAGATGCCGAACCTGATCTTTCCGCCGCCTTTTTCCATATGGCAGATCCGCATCTGTTGAAAACGAATCCCGTCCGAAGAGCATTCAATACAGTAGTCATCCTCTCTCCGGCTGAAACGGTACCACATGGATTTTACCGCAGCATCTATCACTGTAGTCGCCCAGTCCGAATAGCCCTGATTCGTGACAACGCTTCCCAGGTGCTGATATTCTTCATTTTCATACTCCACAGACCCCTTCAGCCAGTTCTCACTGTCCAGGTACATCACGATACCGCACTGGTCAAATCTGTGATGGCTTTCCCGGAAATCTGTCTTTACGATAAAGCTGAAATACCTTTCCTCTGTCTCCATCTGAAATACCGGGGCATTGTCATTGCGGAAATGATAGTAGGTCCTCTGCCACAAGTCTGTG
>CALWQS010000187.1 GCA_944383745.1 uncultured Mediterraneibacter sp.
ATCAAAAACATTTGCGGGCACGGCTTCTGCAGTCCGGCTTTATTTCCGAAGATGTGGAATGTACGCTCCCGGAGCTGCGGTATATGTTGTATGAAAGATTTGATGCCATTGATTTCCGTCAGGCGAAACAGGATGTAGAGCCGTTTATCAGAGACACAGCTTCTTTGAATATGTGGAACGCAGACTTTTTCAAGCAGATTACAGCGGGACTGCGGTTCTGAAGCAGAGAGAAAACAGGTAGGTAAAATGAGAGAGCCGATTGAAAATATCAGTCTGTTACAGAAACAAATCAATAATCTACAGCTTGAGAATCAAATTCTGAAAAGCATTCTGGATCGTTTAGGTATTTCGTATACACACGAAATTGCCCGGATTGGAGAACCGGAAAAAGCAGAAGGATACGATCCAGACCAGGGCGCGCGGATCATTCATCCAGGACAGATAACGGTTGGAATGGCTAATTTGTTCTATGCCAGATTCTGGGGGCGCCAGGATGTTTATGCAAGACGGAGCGAGAAAAAAGCCACAGGAGAAGCAGGATATTACACACAGTGTCACAATCGGTGGGAGAACGTCTGTCCTAAAATGCGTCATGAGAAAATGAATTGTAAAGACTGTCCCCATCAATCGTATAAACAGTTGACTGTGAATGATATACTGGCTCATTTATATGGAAAATCATATAACGGTTCAGATGTGATCGGTGTTTATCCATTATTAAAAGATGGAACCTGCCGTTTTCTTGTATTTGATTTTGATAATCATGAAAAGAATGCGGAAAAGAAGGATTTTGCTAATACAGACGAGGCGTGGATGGAAGAAGTAGAAGCTATGCGGATGATCTGCAGTTTAAACGGGATAGATCCCCTGGTGGAGCGTTCCAGATCCGGCAGAGGAGCGCATTTATGGATATTCTTTGATAAACCGATTCCGGCAGCGCTGGCAAGAAGGTTTGGTTTTGCTCTGCTGGAAAAGGGAGCGGAGCAGGTGAATCTGAAATCATTCAAATATTATGACAGAATGCTTCCGGCCCAGGATACTCTGTCAGAAGGTGGATTGGGGAACTTAATCGCACTGCCATTACAGGGACAGGCGCTGCAAAAAGGAAACAGTGCTTTTGTAGACAACAATTGGAATGCTTATCCGAACCAGTGGGAGGTGCTTTGGAGCAAGCCGCGGCTCTCTGTTGAGTTTATAGAGATAAAAATAAAAGAATGGACAGCGTCGGATATTACGGAAGCAGCAGATGATAATGGAACCGCTGGAGAACGAGAGGAGCCATGGAAAAAGGAAAAGCCTTTTCATCGGGAAGATGTGGATGGAAATTTGAGGCTTGTTTTATCCAATGGTTTATATATAGACAGTCTGAATCTGAAAGCGGGAATCCAGAATCGGATCAGACGCCTTGCGGCCATAAGAAATCCGGTTTTTTATAAAAATGCGGCAATCGGCATGTCAAATTTTGCCACATCTCAGTGGATATATCTTGGAAAGGATCACTTGAGCGGATATATTGAAATTCCAAGAGGGGTGTATGATAAATTAAAGGAAAAAATAAATGAAGCAGGTATTCCATGTGAGATCAAGGATGAACGTCAGTGCGGCAGACATATCCATGTTTTCTTCAAAGGGGAATTGCGGGAGGAACAAAAGCCGGCGCTGGAAGCGATGATGAAATATGATAACGGAATTCTTCAGGCGGCGACCGCTTTTGGGAAAACAGTTGTATGCAGCGCAATGATCGCAGAGAAAAAAGTAAATACGCTGATTATTCTTGAGTCGTCCGCTTTGCTGGATCAGTGGAAAGATGCATTGGAGCAATTTCTTGATATAGATGAGCAGTTACCGGAATATAAAACGAAAACCGGACGGATCAAAGTACGTAAAAGTCTGATAGGAAAACTGCAGGGCGCACATGATTCGATGACAGGTATTGTGGATATTGCGATGGTCGGCTCTTTGTGCAAAAAGGGAGAATGGCATTCGTTGCTGGAGCAGTATGGGATGATCATTGTGGATGAATGCCACCACGCAGCTTCAGATACGATTGCGGAAGTCTTACAAAAAGTACCGGCTAAATATGTATATGGCGTTACAGCAACACCTAAGCGGGCAGATGGCCTTGAAAAAGTTAATTATATGCTGTTGGGGCCGATTCGATATAGCTATTCTTCGAAAGAAAAGGTAAAAGCGCAGGGAATCCCGCATCTGGTGTATCCACGGTTTACAAGAACAGTGCTGCCAAGAGGCGTTATAACAGAAAAGATGCATCCGAATGAGGCGTATGAAATTCTCAGGCAGAATGAAGTCAGAGATGAACAAATTCTTTCGGATGTAAAAGAATGCATAGCAGCAGGAAGAACTCCGGTGATACTTTCTAAATATAAAGATCATTCGGAAAGATTATACGAACGAATAAAAGATTGTGCAGATAAAGTATTCCTGATGACAGGGAATAATTCAAAGAAAGAGCACAGAAAGATACGGGAGCAATTGTATAAGACTGCGCCTGAAGAAACAATGGCTCTTGTTGCTACAGGCAGCCTGATTGGTGAAGGGTTTGACTTTCCCCGCCTGGACACACTGATCATGGCAACACCGGTTTCGTTCCGAAGTGTTGTAGAGCAGTATGCCGGACGGCTGAATCGGGACTATGCCGGGAAAAAGGACGTGATTGTTTTTGACTACGTTGACAGCCATATTCCGATGTTTGAAAAAATGTATGCGAAAAGATTGAAAGCATACCGACAGATCGGATATGAGATCTGCAGCGGGCTGCATAGCGAAAAACAGAAAACCAATGCAATTTTTGACGGCGAAAATTACCGGCAAGTATTTAAAAAGGATCTGCTTGAGGCTGAACAGAGAATTATAATATCCAGTAGTGTTATCAGTTCCCAAAAGGTTTATGATCTCATAGCTATGCTGAAGGAAAAGCAGGAGCAGGGAGTTGAAGTGACAATCATTACATGGCAACCGGATGATTATGGATTTGGTGATGCGGCGTTCTGGATGCAGCTACATGAAGATATGCGCCAGGCGGGATTTTTTGTTAAGCTGGTAGAGGACTCATGCGAAAATTTTGCAGTTATAGATCAGGAAATTGTCTGGTACGGCAATATCCATTTGCTGGGTAAAGAAAAGATTGAAGACAGTATTATGCGGGTTAAAGATAAAAAAATAGCTGCCGAATTAATGGAACTTGCGTTTAAGTAATAAAAAGAAGTGTCCTCAATCGCTGTGAGAGGCTTAGGGTTTGCAACGCATTTGCAACAAATTCCAGCGGCATCCTCGTATTTCCGCCATTTTCGGTTACCCAAATGTTAAACAAGCGTTAATCGGATACAACAATATACGATCCAGACGCAGCAAGGCGCTGCATGGCCTCCCGGGACATTTGTTTCGGGAGGTTTTTATTGCTTAAAAGATGGAAAAGAGCTGGAAACAATACTAGAAATGGAACATATATTCTGATAAATTCAAATCAGGCACTGCCAGAGAACGGTAGGCGGTTAGTCCTTCGACAGAGGTTGCTGAGTGCCAGTGGCACTCGTTTAGCAACGACCGAAGCGGGAGCGTAGACCTGTGAACCCTCTGATTACATAGAAATTTCTGTAAAGAGAAATCATGGAAATGAGGGCGAACTTATGAGTGATTTTGAAATGCTCTCCATCGTTTTGATGATACTTGGTATTGTCGTTACGATCTTAATAGCATACA
>CALWQS010000188.1 GCA_944383745.1 uncultured Mediterraneibacter sp.
ACATCATATTGCAATTATTGTCTCTGATTATGAAAAATCAAAAGATTTTTATGTGAACAAGCTTGGATTCGAGATCATCCGGGAGAATTACCGGGAGCAGAGAGGCGACTGGAAGCTGGATCTGCGTGTCAACGACACGACAGAACTGGAGATTTTCGGGGTGGATCATCCGCCGAAGCGAGTGAACAGGCCGGAGGCGGCAGGACTCCGCCATCTGGCTTTTTACACAGAAGATGTGGAGGCGGCTGCGGCAGAGCTGAAAGAAAAGGGGATTCCCACGGAGCCGGTCAGAGTGGATGAGTTTTCAGGGAAGAGATTTACTTTTTTCGCGGATCCGGACGGACTTCCGATCGAGCTTCACGAATGACTTCAGGAAGCGGGATACGCAGTTCCTGAAAAACTGAGAAATGAGAGATGGATTTAAGATGAGAGAAAAAAGAAAAACAGACCAGGATCAGGTGTTCAAGAACTTTCCTGTCCCGAAAGCCCTCCGGGTCATGGTAGTCCCGGCGGTGGCCAGCCAGCTGATCGTGCTGATCTACAATATGGCGGACACCTTCTATGTGGGACAGACGAATAATCCGTATATGGTGGCGGGGACGTCTCTGATCCTGCCGGTGTTCAACATCACGCTCTGCCTCGCCGGGCTTGCCGGGATCGGAGGCGGGGCGCTTATTTCCCGTCTGCTGGGACAGAACCGGGAGGATGAGGCGAGGAGAGTGAGCGCCTTTTCCCTGTATCTTGGGATTCTGATCGCGGCAGTATTTTCTGTGGTTATGGGCGTCTTCATGAAGCCGATCCTGGAGATTCTCGGCGCAGGGGCAAATACATATGAGTATGCAAGGCAGTATGCCTACTGCGTGATCGTTTTCGGAGGCATTCCGACCGTGCTCTCCAATGTGCTTTCCAACCTGATCCGGAGCATCGGGCGGTCCAGGGAAGCAGGGGCAGGGATCATACTCGGAGGCATTCTGAACATTGCGCTGGACCCGCTGTTCATGTTCGTCCTGCTTCCGGACGGGTATGAGGTGCTGGGCGCAGGGATCGCAACGGCACTGTCCAACTGTATTGCATGCCTGTTCTTTCTCATCGTGCTGGCAGGGATGGGAAAGGGAGCGGTGATCACATTCAGCCCGAAGACAGGAATGGCGGAAAGGACGAGCATTGCAGCGGTATTTGCGGTCGGGATTCCGTCGGCGGTGGCTACGTTCCTGTTTGACCTGGACTATGTGGTGATCGACAAGCTGATGGTCTCCTACCATGACCTTGCGCTGGCGGCGATCGGGATCGTACTCAAGGTGGAGCGATTCCCGCTGAACGTGGGCATCGGCATCTGCCAGGGAATGCTGCCCCTTGTGGCGTATAATTACGGAGCCGGGAACCGGAAGCGGATGGATGACACGATCCGGCTCTCCGGAAGACTCGGACTTGTCATCGCGGCTGTCAGCATTCTGCTCTATGAGATCTTCGCCGGACAGCTCGTGCGGATCTTTATCTCAGACGCGCAGACGATCGAGATGGCGTCGGCATTCTTAAGAATCCGGGTGCTTGCGACGCCGCTTATGTTCCTGAGCTTCTTCACGGTCTACCTGTTTCAGGCGTTCGGAAAAGGCAGAATCTCCCTCTTCCTGGGGGCGGCAAGGTGGCTCGGCTTTAATATCCCCATGCTGTTCATCCTGAACAGCATCTTCGGGATGTACGGGATCGTCTGGTCGCAGGTGACGGCGGATACACTGACAGTGCTCCTGTCATTCTGCGTGTACCGGAGATTCCGCCCCGGAGCGGAGGAGATGGAGAGGAAAAGACAGCAGCTTCAGGAGAAAGGACAGACATATGACAGGATATGATCAGGAACAAATCAGGACACTGAAAAAACAGACGCTGAAAACATACTTCGGATATGACGCCTTCCGGCCGGGACAGGAGAAGATCATCGACCAGATCCTCGCCGGGCGGGATGTCCTTGCAGTCATGCCGACCGGCGCCGGGAAGTCTCTGTGCTATCAGCTGCCAGCGCTTCTGATGCCTGGGATCACGGTGGTGGTGTCGCCTCTGATCTCGCTGATGATGGATCAGGTGAAGGCGCTCAACGAGGCGGGTATCCATGCAGCTTACATCAACAGTTCCCTGACGGAGACGCAGGTTACAAAAGCATTGGAACTGGCGAAGACAGGAAGGTACAAGATCATCTATGCGGCTCCGGAGAGACTGGAGACGCCGAGGTTTCTGGACTTTGCATGTCACGCGGAGCTTTCCATGGTCACTGTGGACGAGGCGCACTGCATCTCTCAGTGGGGACAGGATTTCCGCCCGAGCTATGTGCGGATCCTCGACTTCATCCGGCGGCTCCCGGTGCGGCCGGTAGTCTCGGCGTTTACCGCGACGGCGACAGAGCGGGTGAGGGAGGATATCCTGGCTTCGCTTGAACTGGAACAGCCCTATGAGACGGTCGCCGGATTCGACCGGGAAAATCTTTACTTCGAGGTCCGCAGAGCGGGAAATAAAAAGGAACAGATCCATAAATATGTAGAAGAGCACAGGGAGGACAGCGGGATCATCTACTGCGCCACGAGAAAAGGAGTGGACGAGCTGTACCTGGAACTGGAGAACGCGGGATTCCCTGTGGGAAGATACCATGCAGGCATGGGAGCGGAGGCGCGCCGGTCGAGCCAGGAGGATTTCATCTATGACCGGAGCCGGGTGATGATCGCGACCAATGCGTTCGGGATGGGGATCGACAAGTCGAATGTGCGCTATGTCCTGCATTATAATATGCCCCAGAGTATGGAAAACTACTATCAGGAGGCGGGAAGGGCAGGGCGCGACGGCGAGCCCGCCGAGTGCATCCTTTTCTACTCGCCCCAGGATACGGTGATCAACCGGATGCTCCTTGAGAGCAGGGAAGACTACCGGGATTATACAGAAGAGGAACTGCGGGTGATCCAGGCGCAGGATGTGGAGCGCCTGCGGAAGATGGAGGCCTACTGCACGACCACGAAATGCCTGAGAAACTGCATCCTGGCCTACTTCGGCGAACAGGCGGAAGAGCGGTGCGGAAACTGTTCCAACTGCCTGACGGAATTTGAAGAAAAGGATGTGTCGGATGCGGCCGCGGATGTAGTCCGCTGTATTCGGGCTTCAGGTCAGCGCTTCGGAAGGAACATGATCGCCGGGACGCTGCTCGGCGAGAATACGGCGAAGATCCGGAATTACCGGATGGACCAGAATCCGGCCTACGGCAGCCAGAGCGGGCTTGGGCAGACGCTGGTAAAAGAAGTGATCCGCACCATGCTGGAGCGGGGATATCTCAGACAGACGGAAGACAAGTACGCTCTTCTGAAGCTGACGGAACAGTCGGATCTGCTCCTTGCCGGAGAAGAGCCTTTTGTGATCCGCTATAAAAAGGAAGATGAGAGGCAGAGCGCATCCGGTGCAAAGGCTTCCGGAAAGAAAGCCGCGCGGACGGCGGACCTGACGGAGAAGGGCAGAGAGCTGTTTGAAGAGCTCCGAAGGCTTCGCACCGAACTGGCACAGGAACGCTCTGTGCCGCCCTATATGGTGGCCTCAGACCGGACGCTGAGGGACATGTGTCTTCGGATCCCTCTCACGGAGGATGAGATGCTGGACGTGAACGGGATGGGTGCGAAGAAGATGGAGCAGTACGGCGGAAGGTTCCTTGAGAAGATCCGGTC
>CALWQS010000189.1 GCA_944383745.1 uncultured Mediterraneibacter sp.
GCGGAACATCAGCGGCAGGCGCAGACAGCACGGCGAAGGTGAGCACAGCGGCTACATCTTCCGCAGTGAAGACAGGCGATACCGCGAATACAGCAGCGACGGCAGCTGTTATGCTCGGAGCACTTGCGTCGGCAGGACTTGCAGCAGGTTTTCTCAGCAGAAAGAAAGAGCAGTAGTTGAATAAAGTATCAATCATAAGGGACGGCCGCATCGGATTTTGATCTGATGCGGCCGTCCCTTATATCAGGTGGAAGATGACTCCGGGCGAGCCTTGAACAAAATGGAAAAATGCTGCATGACAGATGAAAGAAGAATGAACAAAGTGTTTTATATAAAAAATAGTATGAAAAATGGAAAAAATCACATATTCTGTGTGACATATTACATGGAAAATTTATCCAAATCATTTTATACTTGCATTAAACAAAAAATAAAAAAGGAGGAAAACAGATGAAAAAGAAACACAAACGAGTTGTCGCTGCCTCTATGGCCATGATGCTCGCAGCAACGTCTGCGGCAGCTATGCCCGTAATGGCAAAGTCGACATCAGACGAGGTCTCAGAACGTGAGGCGAGAAATGCAGAGCTCTCGATGAATCTGGCGACACAGGGCATGGTTCTTCTCGAGAACCAGAACGAAGCGCTTCCGATCGCCGGCAGCGGAAATATTGCTCTGTTCGGCGGCGGAGCTTACGGCACAGTCAAAGGCGGTACGGGTTCAGGAGATGTCAATGAGAGATATGTAGTCAATGTTTGGGACGGATTTATTAACGCTGGCTACAATGTAACATCAACGGACTGGCTGAATGCGTACAAGGTTGTCTATGACGAAGGAACAGCCGGCGGTGGCGGCGGTATGTGGGGCTCTCCGGAGATCCCTGACATTGAGATCACAGACGAGCAGATTGAAGCGGCGAAAGCCGGCGGAACAGACACCGCAGTATATGTGATCGCAAGGAACTCCGGTGAAGGAAGCGACCGCGACCTGGAGGCGGGAGATTATTATCTGACGGATATTGAGAAAGCGAATATCGCAAAAATGGCCGCAAACTTCGAAAATTCTGTCGTTGTCCTGAATGTAGGCGGAATCATCGACACGAAGTTCTTCGGAGAGACAGAAGGGCTTGACTCTATGCTCCTGATGTCCCAGGCCGGCATGAGAGGCGGAGACGCAGTTGTCAAAGTCCTCAACGGCGAGGTTACACCGTCAGGAAAACTGACAGATACCTGGGCAGTAAACTATGAGGATTATCCGTCAGCTGCAAACTTCGGTTCCAACGACGGAAATACAACGCAGGAAGATTACACAGACGATATCTATGTGGGCTACCGCTACTTTGATACCTTCAATGTAACCCCGGCGTATGAGTTCGGATATGGTATGTCATACACGGATTTCGCTATGTATGTGACAGACGTACAGGCAGACGCAGAGCATGTGACAGTAACCACAAGAGTGACGAACACTGGAGATACCTATTCAGGAAAAGAGGTTGTAGAGGTTTACTTCTCTGCTCCGGACGGAACTCTTGAGAAACCGTATCAGGAGCTGGCTGCATTCGGCAAGACTGACGAACTGGCTCCGGGCGAGTCGCAGACTCTGACACTTACCTACAATACGACAGAGATGTCATCCTATTCTATGGATCAGGCTGCTTATATTCTGGAAGCCGGCGACTATATCGTGAGAGTCGGAAACAGCTCCAGAAACACGGCTGTAGCGGCAGTGATCTCTCTCGATGAGACATGCACCACAGAGCAGCTCAGCAACCAGCTGGTACAGGATGAAGAGATCGATATCCTTTCCAACGAAGGCGTAACACCTTACAGCTATGAAGGCGAGGCAGAGCAGATCGCGGCGGCTCCGAGATTCGAGATCGCGGCGGCAGACGTTCCGTATGAGAACAATGCATCTGAGTATGACGATGAGAGCGTTGTATCCTATGTATATGAGGACAGCGACTATCAGATCGTCGACCAGGAAGCTCATCCGAGATATACTAAAGCACCGGATGGACGCAACAACACAACTCCTTCTCAGCTGATCGAGCCATATGAAGAGACGATTCAGTATGTAGAGAAGACAATGGACAACCCGACACTCCTCGACGTATATCAGGGCAATGTTACGATGGAAGAGTTCCTTGCAAGCCTGACACCGGAAGAGATGTCCTACATTGTTGAAGGTGTCGGCTGGGGCGGAAACTCCACTCCGATCATCGGCGCGCAGGCGAACTCCGTACAGGGCGCGGCAGGCGAGACGACCAGCAACTATTATGAGACAAGGAAGATCCCGAACACAGTCCTTTCCGACGGACCTGCAGGTATCCGTATCACGCAGCAGTATCAGGAAGACGGCACGACATACTATCAGTACTGCACCGCATTCCCGATCGGCACACTGATCGCGATGAGCTGGGACAGAGAGGTAGCTGAGCAGTTCGGACACGCAGTAGGCGAAGAAATGAATGAGATGGGTGTTACAATCTGGCTTGCACCGGCTCTGAACATCCACAGAAATCCGCTCTGCGGACGTAACTTTGAGTACTATTCAGAGGATCCGTTTGTAGCAGGTATGACAGTATCCGCAGTAACGATCGGCGTACAGAGCTGGCCGGGACTTGGAGTATCTCTGAAACATTACGCGGCGAACAGCCAGGAAGACAACAGAAACGCAGCAAACAACACAATCACAGAGCGCGCATTCCGCGAGATCTACCTCAAGGGATTTGAGATCGCAGTGAAGTCAGCGAACCCGATGACAATCATGTCCTGCTACAACCTGAACAACGGCTGGCCGGGAGCAGACGACTATGATCTGTGTACAGACCTTCCGAGAGGCGAGTGGGGATTCACCGGTTATGTCATGACAGACTGGGGCGGCGGACAGTCCACACCTGTGAACTCAATGCATGCAGGAAACGACATGATCATGCCTGGCGGATCTTCAGCTTCCATTAGACAGGCAGTTGAAGATGTGGCTCCGAGCTTTGCAGACGACGGTTATGTAACAGTTACATCAGGCTGGGGCGGCGGTACAGAGAACTGGAATGATTTTGTACTCGATCCGAACGGCGACACGACAATACAGACAGAAGTGACAGCAGATGAGATCAGCGCAGACGTACAGGAGAAGGTTGCCGAAGGTACAGCTCAGATTGTGACAAGAGAGACAGCAGACGGCGTTAAGACTTATGTTGAGTATACAGGCTATTACCAGGATAATAATACTCTTCCGCTCGGCGATCTTCAGAAGGCAGCAAGACATATCCTGAACACGATCATGGATACACAGCAGTTTGTGAAGATGGGCGAAGAGAACGGCGTAGATGTTGAGATCGGCGCTTATACACAGAATGCAGGCCTTGATTCCTACAATGCACTTTCAAAATCTGAAGTAGAAGAGACCCTTTCTACAGCAGTTCTTGAGTATGCGCTTGAGCTTGCAGCATCTGCAGACACAGAAGGCGTTGTAGCATCTGTAGCAGACCGCTTCAACACAGCAGTTGCAAACGGACAGGCAATCCTCGACAGAGTATATGCAGGCGACTACACAGTAACACAGGCAATGGTAGACCAGAGCTGGAATGACATCATCTCCATGATGCAGTACCTGTCCTTCAAGCAGGGCGACAAGTCTGACCTTGAGGCAGTGATCCGCATGGCAGAAAGCCTCGA
>CALWQS010000190.1 GCA_944383745.1 uncultured Mediterraneibacter sp.
CTCCCGGAAGAGATGCGCCCCATGGCGGAAAGCATCTGCGCCTCATTCCAGACCGCGGCGAAGCGTCTCCTCGACCTGGGGCTGGGCTATCTGACCCTGGACCGGGCATCCTCCACACTCTCCACCGGCGAGAGGCAGAGAATGCAGCTCGCCCGCGCTGTCCGCAACCGGACGACCGGCGTCCTGTACGTGCTGGATGAGCCGTCTATCGGCCTGCATCCGTCCAATATCGCAGGGCTGACCGGCGTCATGCAGGATCTGATCGCGGACGGCAACTCCGTGATCCTTGTGGACCATGACACTCAGATCCTCTCAGAGGCTGACTGGATCATTGAGATGGGCCCTGGAGCCGGCGCTGACGGCGGACATGTGATCGCAGAGGGCACGGTCGATGAGATCTGCAAGAATAAGGATTCCCGGATCGGCCCGTTTCTCTCCGGCTCTTCCAGGTCTTCCGAGAGTTCTTCCAAGATTTCTCCCGAGATCCGCGGGAGATGTAGGAGGCATCCGGATGTCGCGAAAAGAACATCGGAACAATTATTTTCCGAGGGCCGGATCTGTCTCTCCACCGGACCGATCCACACTGTGAAGCCATTAGACGCAGAGATCCCCAAGGGGAAGCTGACCGCAGTCACAGGCGTATCCGGCTCCGGCAAGACAACGCTGATCCTGGAGACCCTGATCCCCGGCCTGCAGGCTCTGATAAACGGGAAGAAGCTGCCGGAGCACGTCCTCTCCATCGAGGCGGAGGGAATCCGTCAGGTAAAGCTCATCGACGCCACTCCCATCGGCATCAATGTCCGCTCCACTGTCGCCACCTACGCCAATGTGCACGATGAGCTGAGGAAACTCTTTGCCCGGACGCAGGATGCAAAGGAGCTGGGCTTCAAAGCCGGAGACTTCTCCTACAATACCGGGAAGCTGCGCTGCCCGGTCTGCGACGGCACGGGCGTGATCAGCCTGGACGTACAGTTCCTGCCTGATGTAAAGATCACCTGCACCGAATGCCGGGGTTCACGTTACTTCAAAGACGCACAGCGGATCAAGTATGTCGATAAAAAGAACAAAGAAGGCTCCTCCTGGTCCCTGCCGGAACTGATGGCAATGGACGTCAGCTCCGCGCTGAAAGCGTGCGGACACCTGAAGACTGTCAGCCAGCGCCTGCAGGTCCTTCAGGATCTGGGACTGGGATACCTGACGCTCGGGGAAGAGACGCCCAGCCTCTCCGGCGGCGAGGCGCAGCGCCTGAAGCTGGCAAGTGAGATGGGGAAGGCACAGTCTGACTCTGTGTTTGTCTTCGACGAGCCCACCATCGGCCTGCACCCGCTGGATGTGCAGACACTCATGAGCGTATTCCGGACGCTGATCGGCAGCGGCGCTACAGTGATCGTTATCGAGCACGATCTGGATGTGATACGGAACGCTGACTATGTGATCGACATGGGCCCCGGCGGCGGGGAGGCCGGCGGAAGGATCATCGCGGCAGGGACGCCGGAAGAAATCCGGGGATCCTCCGTGAGTGTTACCGGAAAGTTTTTATAGAAATTTTATTCTTGCTTATCAGATTTTAATTACCGCAAAAGCTCCGAAAAAATCTTGAAAAACCGCTTCCGCAACCATCGGTTGACAAATTTTCAAGCCCGCTTGGTAGCATGCGCCCACTGGTTCTGTTATGCTGAAATCACTGAAACGTACTGCGCATACGGACAGACCAATTACAAATGCAGGAGGGAAAACATATGATCTTAGCAGATAAAATAGCAGAATTAAGAAAGAAGAACGGATGGTCCCAGGAAGAACTTGCCGGACAGCTCGGCGTATCAAGGCAGTCTGTCTCCAAATGGGAGAGCGCATCCTCGATCCCGGATCTTGATAAGATCCTGAAAATGAGTGAAATTTTCGGCGTCAGCACGGATTATCTCCTTAAGGATTCCGACGGGCCGGACGAAGAAGCCATAACGCACGCCGCACCGGACACGATCCCGGATGCGGACAGCAGCGGCGATATAAGGACAGTATCTCTGGAAGAAGCAAATACATTTATGGATATCACACGAGATATGGCGGCGAAAGTCGCGGCCGGAGTTTCACTCTGTATCCTTTCACCGATCCTCATGATCCTCCTCGGCGGGCTTTCCGACGAAGAGGGCGGATATATTCTCCCGGAGGCTCTGGCTGTGGCAGCCGGCTTTACCGTACTCTTGGTAATGGTCGCGGCGGCAGTATCGATTTTCATCTGGTATGTGAGGAAGACGGAGCGCTTTGAGTATCTGGAAAAAGAACCGATCGAACTCGCCTACGGTGTGACCGGTGTGGTAGAAAAGCGCAAAAAAGGATATGAGCCATCCCACGGCATCTCCCTTGTCATCGGCGTAGTGCTCTGCATCCTCAGCGCAGTCCCCGTATTTGTGCTGGGCGTCCTGGACGAAGAAGGGATGCTTGCGATCTTCGGGGTCATCTTCTGTCTGGTCATTGTATCAGCGGGCGTATTTTTTCTGGTCCGCACCTGCGTGATCTTCGGCTCCTTCCAGAAGCTCCTCGAAGAGGGCGATTACAGCCGTGACAAGAAATTAGCCGACAAAAGAAACGAAATCATTACCACAGTGTACTGGTGTATCGTCACAGCAGTTTACCTCGGCTGGAGTTTCCACACAATGGAATGGCACCGCACATGGATCATCTGGCCCTCCGCGGCAGTGCTGTTCGCCGCGGTGCTCGGTATAAGCGAAGCAATCCGCAGGAAATAAACAGGAGCTTGTCCGCACATTAAAAGCAGTAAATTTGAAAAGAGTTTTTGAAAATACAGAAACGGAAAGCCCGTTTCCCGGCTCTCCGTTTCTTTCTCCGCAGCGATATCAGCGGATATCATACACGCTTCTGACTCTCAATCCATCCGGCGTGCCCCGCAGGATCCGGACTTTCTTTTCCCCTGCATTCATATCGAAATAATTATCACTCAGTACCAGATCCTCATTTTCATTAAGGATCTCCACGCTCTTGGCGTAGGCGTCCGCCCGGACGGTGATCCACTCTCCGTCTGTCTCCGTGTGCAGATGTGGATCCTGATAGCAGAAGTATTTCGGGTAGGAGAAGATGACCGTACCGTCCGCGATCCGCGGCACTTCGTATCCTTCCCCGCTGCAGTCATACGCCTGATAGCTTACATACTCCGTGAACACGTCGATCTCAGGCAAAAGCACTTTTTCCGCCCACCGGGCGCTAAGAGCCGGCACCGTAACGTGTACTTCTTCGCTTCTGAGCACTTCCGCAGAAGAGTTCCTCACCTGCCATTTCAGCAGGATCTGCCGCTCTTCCCGAGTCTCGTTGGATACATTGAACCGCACGGATTTTTCAAATCGGAAATGCTGGCGGTTCATATTCGCCTCCTGCGTCATCCAGCTCTCCTCCTCGCAGGATACGAGCACCGGGGCGAAGAAGCGCTTTGCATAGTAGTGCAGCGCTTTCCATCTCCCGTGATAGTCGATGGAGGACCATGAGATGACCGGCCAGCAGTCATTTAACTGCCAGTAGACCGCTCCCATGCATCTTGAGCAGGTCATCCGCCCGATGTACGGATTCATAAAATTCACCGCTTCCCGGATAAGCCCAGTCGATAAGAAGGCA
>CALWQS010000191.1 GCA_944383745.1 uncultured Mediterraneibacter sp.
CCGTACAGGATGACCGGCCCGGCGATGGTGAAAATCTTGCACCCGATGCCGAAGACCTGTCCTTCCTTCTTGTACTCAATGGCGGGCGCGGCCACAGAGTTGGCGAATCCCGTGATCGGGACAAGCGCGCCCGCGCCGCCCCATTTTGCCAGGCGCGGGTATACGCCTGTGCCGGTGAGGATCACACTGATGAGGATAAGAATCAGAGACGTCCAGCTGCTGCATTCGTCGGCAGCCAGCTTCTGCACCTCACAGTAGTGATAGATGACCTGCCCGAGGAAGCAGACCGTTCCGCCGAGGAGGAAAGCCTTGAGCATATTGAGCCACACATTGTGCCGCGGAGTTTTCTTTTTGACATAGTCTTCATATTGTTTCTGCTGTTTCATGCGCTGTACTTTATCCATGATGAATCCCTCCTTCTGCACCGCTTTGTCGAGCGCTGCTCTGACTGATAGTATTTGGAAAATGACACGGAATATACCAGCGATTTTGAGAAGTATGATTCCGGCTGATGTCAGATGATACCGAACCGAATCTTGTGCCGGGATTCGAGAGCGGAGCTTGAAGAATACAGAAGCGGGAATCCCGGCCGGACGATTCTGCCGGGCGATCCTCTGAAAATGCCGGGTACGCACGTATAATTTAGGAATCAGAGGAAAATAATAACTCGCAAAGCAGTCCGGCAGTGAATCTGCGGGCGGTTCGCGGTACTGCGGTGTCTGCCTGCGCGGCGGATAAGCTCCCCGGAGAATGCCGGGAGGAAGGGAGAGCCAGCAGGCGAGTCTTGAAAGGAAATGGAGAAGAATTTATGGATCAGGTAAGAGGCAGCCAGAGCCTTATATTTTCACAGGCGCCCTATATCATCAGCGCGGCGTCGGTTGCGGGGAGCAAGGAAGGGGAAGGACCTCTGGCGAAGCTGTTCGATTTGGTGAATGACGATGATCTTTTTGGAGCGCAGACCTGGGAGGAAGCGGAGAGCAACATGCAGAAGGAGGCGTGCACGCTGGCGCTTGGGAAGGCGCATGTGACGGCGGAAAAGGTGAGATATCTGTTCGGCGGAGACCTGCTCCGCCAGGGGATCGCCACATCCATGGGGGTGGAGGCTCTGCAGATTCCCATGTTCGGGCTGTACGGAGCGTGCTCCACATCCGGGGAGGCGCTCGCGCTGGCTGCCATGAGCACAGCGGCAGGATACGGGGAGTATATGCTGGCAGTGACGTCCAGCCATTTCGGGAGCGCGGAGAAGGAGTTCCGTTTTCCGCTCGGATATGCCAGCCAGAGGCCGCTCTCAGCCCACTGGACTGTGACCGGGAGCGGGGCGTTTCTCGTGGGGACGAGGAAGAGCCATGTCAGGATCGCAGGCGTCACAGTGGGGAAGATCGTAGATTACGGGCTCAAGGATTCACAGAACATGGGGGCGTGCATGGCGCCGGCAGCGATGGACACGATCGTGCAGAACCTGCATGATATGGAGCGGGAGCCGGATGAATATGACCGGATTGTCACGGGAGACCTGGGATATGTGGGGCAGTCAATCCTTCTCGATCTCGTGAGAGGAAAGGGGTATGATATCAGGAAGCTGCACCTGGACTGCGGGATGACGATATTCGATCAGGAGACCCAGGACACCCATGCCGGAGGGAGCGGCTGCGGGTGCGCGGCGGTGACACTTGCGTCCTTTATCCTGCCGAAGATCGAGAAGGGGGAATGGAAGAGGGTTCTCTTCGTCCCCACAGGAGCGCTCATGTCTACTGTGAGCTACAACGAGGGGGCGAGCGTGCCGGGGATCGCCCATGGAATTGTGCTCGAACACTGCTGACAGAGACCTGCCGATGGGGTGCCGATGGGGGTATGGCGGCGCGGAAGACGGCATGGCTGCCGGCAAGCTGCTGACGCGGTGCTTAATCGGCGGAGAAGGAGGAAGAAGTATGGATTATGTAATTTCATTTATCATGGGCGGGCTGATCTGCGCGGCGGTCCAGATCCTGCTGGACCGGACGAAGCTGATGCCGGGAAGGGTAATGGTCCTGCTCGTGTGCGCGGGAGCGCTGCTCGGCTTCTGCGGGCTCTACGAGCCGTTCAAAGAGTTTGCCAGGTCCGGCGCATCGGTTCCCCTGATCGGATTCGGGAATACACTCTGGCAGGGAGTGAAGGAGGCTGTGGATCAGAACGGATTTATCGGCGTCTTCATGGGAGGCTTCAAGGCGAGCGCGGTGGGGATATCCGCGGCGCTGATCTTCGGGTATCTGGCGTCGTTCATCTTTGACCCGAAGATGAAGAAATAGAGACGGCGCCTTTACGAACATTTAACAAAATTCAAAGTGAAGCCGGACTTCCCTCTCTGTTATAATAAGATAAGAGTAAAAATCGTCTGAGAGAGGAAAGATTTGTAGAAAATCTACAGGGAAAGCATGAAGAACGGAATTGTAAAGCAGATCACGGCGAGCTATGGAGATCTGCGAAAATCGGAGAAAAGAGCGGCTGATTATATCCTGCGCCACATGGAGCTGGCGGCAGGGCTGTCGATCGACCGCCTGGCAAAAGCGGCGGATGTGAGCCAGCCTACAGTGCTGCGTATGCTGCGCTCGCTCGGTTTTACCGGGTATAAGGACTTTAAATATCAGCTTGTATCGGAGCTGGCGCAGTCGGGACCGGAATCTCAGGGCGCGGCGGAGCCTATGTTCGGATATACGCTCAGGAAGCAGGATACGCTGGAAGAGATCCCTTCCTATATGACTGCCACGGCGGCGGGGATGATGGAGGAGACTTTGAAGAATTTATCCGTCAGGACCTACCGGAAGGCGGTTGAGTCCATTAGAAAAGCGCGTCTGATCGACATCTACAGTGTGGAAAATTCAGGCGTCACGGCGCAGGACCTTCTGGCGAAGCTCCTTTATCTCGGGCTTCCATGCAGATATTTCAGCGATGCTTATTATCAGCGGATCTCAGCGGGAAGCCTGACAGGGGAAGATGTGGCGGTGGGCATCTCTTATTCCGGCGCGTCGAAGGACACGGTGGACGCTGTCCGGACAGCGAAGCGGTCCGGCGCCACGACGATCGTCATCACGAATTTCCGGGATTCCCCGATCAGCAGATATGCGGACATCCTGATCTGTACCAGCCAGGAGCAGTTCATCTACGGCAATGCGATCTATTCGAGGATGACGCAGCTTTTGATCGTGGACATGATCTATATGGGGATCATTGCCTCGGACTATGAACACTATGTAGGGCTTCTGGATCAGGGAGAGAAGGTCGCGCGGGAGAGGGCATACCCGTCCGGAGCAGAGAAAAGTAAAAAGAATAAAACGTAGATTTTCTACAATTGAACATATGTTAAGCCTGTGTAAAGTTTACAATCCCTTTACACAGGCTTAATTTTTCTCTGATAGAAAACCGGAAAATGTTTTAGGTATAATCACTCGTGCAGGCGGTCGGAGAAGGACGATAATCGAAGGGCCTCCTGCAGGACACTCTGCAGTAAATGAAACAGACAGAAGTTTCTTAAAAGTGAAGAGGAGTTAAGTATTATGCTTGAGTTGAAAAATGTAAAGAAGAGCTATGACGGCACGCCGGTGCTCACCGACATCAGCCTG
>CALWQS010000192.1 GCA_944383745.1 uncultured Mediterraneibacter sp.
TGCCCCTTCGCCCGTCTCTCTTCCCGTTTTCTGCAGACACATTGATTGTAGAGCATCTCTTCATATCTGGCAAGCCTTGACGAACGGTAATCTTCTGCAGTGGAAACTGCCTCCGCCGCCATCCTTCTTCGGACTGTCTCATCCAGCGCCTCTATCACCCGGTCTGCCCATGCTTCTTCGTCTTCCTCTGTCAGGAATCCATTGACTCCGTCCCTCACAATATCGTCCACGCCTGTCGCGTGCACCGCTGCCACCGGATTCCCCGCGGCCATCGCCTCCGCCAGCACGATCCCCTGTGTCTCTGACCTGGATGCAAAGAGAAAAAGATCCGCTGCGTTCAGATAGTCTTTCACCTCATGATTCGGAATGTTCCCCAAAAAAGTGACTGCATCCTGTATCCCGAGGAGCGACGCCCGCACCTTAAGCTCCGCCATCTGCCTCCCGTCCCCGATAATGAGCACCTGGAAATCATCCCCGATCTTCCTCCTGACCTCTGCGATCCCCCGGAGCAGAAACCCATAATTTTTCTCTTTCTCCAGTCTCGACACAGTGACCAGAAGATGCTTCCTGCCGTTTCCGAACTTCTGTCTGATCTGCGCCGAACGGCTGATGTTTTTTTCGTAAAACTCTTCTGTAAGCCCGGTAGGAAATACCTCTATACTCGTCTCAGTCCCATAGTCCTTTATGACCTGCCGCATCCCGGCGGAAGGCGCCAGCACCATATCGCACCGGTCGGCAAACCACTTCATATACGCCGGGATCACATTCCCCCGTACCCATTCCACACACCTTCTCCAAAATGCCGGCGTCTTTTCGCCGACTCGAAAGCAGGGAATATAGTGAAGATATTCCTCATATCGGGTGTGGTATGTATAGATAACCGGGATACCATACTTTCTCCCGAGATAGAGCGCGCAGGGTCCGACGAACATCGGATGATGCACATGGATGCAGTCAAACTCTTCTTCCTGAAATCTCTCCAGGATCTCCCCCGGCACGATCCCCGGATACACCATCCCATTGTCCATCTTCCGCTTCTGTGTATGAAAGCGGATGATCCGCTCCTTCGCCTCGCGGTCCGCTTCTTCCGTATCTCCATAGGAAGGCGCGAACACGGTGACCTCGTGCCCAAGCCGGATCAATTCGCGCGCCTGGCGCTCCACAGAGATCGGAACACCTCCTACAAATGGCCTGTAATTATTCGTCAGCATCGCTATCTTCATGTGCCGTCCCCCTTTTCTGCTGTATATAAGTCTTGTCCTACGACAGGAAATTGACCGCAGCTTCCCCGAAGAAGTAGCCCGCCCCCACGAACGCCAGGTTCCAGAGGAAAATGCCGCACAGCGAACTCACAGTATATTTCACAAAATCCATCTTAACCATTCCCGCCGGTATAGAGATCAGCGTCCTGACCATCGGAAGGAGTTTGCTCACGAATACTCCGATGCCTCCCTTTTCTCTCAGGAACTCTATTTTTTCTTCGATGACCGCCTGCTGCTTCGGGAATTTCTTAAAATAAAATCCCATGGCCTTCGAACCTCCCAGCCTGCCGAGAAGATACAAGAGCCAGCTCCCTGTCAGCCCGGCCGCAACGGTAAGGACCATGACGGCCGGAAAACTGATCTCTCCCTTCGCCGCCCATATTCCCGACAGCGGCATGATGACTCCGGCCGGGAATCCGGGAAGGTTCATATACTCGAGCAGCACGATCAGATAGATAAAAAAAGCTCCATATTGTATAAAATAATCTGTTAATGTCTGGATACTCATAGATACAGCCCCCTTTAACTGTTTACAGGATACTCTGTAAATCTAAAGGGGGCTGTTATAAGATTCTAAATATTTTCTTAAGATACCGCTGTCAGAGCGTCCGCAGACCCGTTTGAAAAGCTGACGGAACTTCTATGCCTCACGCATCCTGAGAACGGAAATCGATATGTCCCGTCTCCGCGTCCATCCCGTCCACGATCGCAAGCGACTCCAGCTGATAGCCGAGGTTGCGGATAATCCTTCCGCCCGCCTGGAAGCCCTTCTCAATGGCGATGCCGATCCCCTCCACGGTCGCGCCGGCCGCCTGGACGATCTGGATCAGCCCCTGCAGGGCGCACCCGTTGGCGAGAAAATCATCGATGATCAGCACATGATCCTCAGGACCGAGGAACTTCTTCGACACAATGATATGGTTCCTGCACTTATGAGTGAATGACTCCACCTCTGCCACGTACATCTCTCCGTCAAGGTTGATGCTCTGCGACTTCTTGGCAAACACCACGGGGACATCGAAATGCTGCGCCGCAATGCACGCGATCCCGATCCCCGATGCCTCGATCGTCAGGATCTTGTTGATCGGCCTGCCCGCAAACCTGCGCTTGAACTCCGCGCCCATCTCATCCAAAAGCCTGATATCCATCTGATGATTCAGAAAGCTGTCAACTTTCAGTACATTTCCTTCCTTCACAATTCCGTCTTTTACAATTCTTTCCTCTAAAAAGTTCATCACTAGACCTCTTCCTTTGTATTATCGTCTTCTTCGCTGCCTTCAAATATCACAAACACTCTCCGCAGGATGCAGGAATTGATCCACGCCACGAGCGAACCGCCGAAAAAGAACCACATCGGCAGGGCGAACATCAGTGTCGTCGTGTTCCATGCCGACCCGATCAGCGCGCCGGCTGTGACTGCGAACATCAGCACCGTATAGGGCAGCCTCCCAAGTGTCAGGATCAGTGCATTTTTCAAAGTGGCGCTGACAGGATTTACATAGCGGGCAGTCAGAGGAATCGCATAGATGAATACCGACACCAGCACAAAACCGATCAGCACAAAGAGCACTCTCAGCACAAGCCCGGCCTGGCCGCCCAGCGCTCCTGCAAAATTGAAATCGATCCACCAGATCACGCCCGCCAGTACGAACAGCAGCCAGATCACCGTGCTCTGCCGGAAGTTTTCTTTAAATGCCTTGAAAAAGCTTTTGAAAATATAGCCTTCCTCATTCTTAACCATCTTCAGCATGACAGAGTAAAGCGCTGCCGTGGAAGCTCCGATCGTCACAATCGGTATGCAGCAGATCAGCCAGATCACATTCAGGCACATCATATCGCATATCTTTGTAAGCGCCCGGACCACCACATTGTCCATAAGATTGAATTTCATAGTACCCACACTCTCTTTTGTTGATTTTCTGCCTGCATCCGCACATGCTGTACGGCGAGCTTTCACCGGCACACATGCAGATCCACACATTTTTTACAGTATAGCACAGTATTTCAGTCATTGCCATGTATTCATGAATTGTTTATACAATATCCGGACTGGCTGGTCTGAAAAAATGAAAAAAGCAGACCGCTGAATGTCTGCTCTTTTCTTAATCCTCATTTTTACTGTTCTGCCTGACCGCTCCGGCTCTTTGATGAACATTGTACCGGCTCTCTGAATCAAGGCAGAAAAAAAGCGGGTGATGGGAATCGAACCCACGTATCCAGCTTGGAAGGCTGGTGTTCTACCATTGAACTACACCCG
>CALWQS010000193.1 GCA_944383745.1 uncultured Mediterraneibacter sp.
AGACCGCAAGCTGGACGGCCACCTCCGGGTATCTGCTCTGAGAGTTGACTCCGATTGCCTTCGACCCGGCGTAGGCATGCATCTGTACGTCCTCCCCGTTCAGTGTATAAGTGGGAAGCGCCGCGACCCCCATATTGCTTCCAAGAGATTCTTTTACTGCGTTGGCGTCCCATGACCCGGTGAACATCGCCTTGATGCTGCCGTCCCTCAGGCCGGCGATTCCGGAGCCGTCCTGGTCGATCTTGAAATTCGGGTGATCCGCCAGGTCGATCAGATAATTTGTCACGTCGACTGCTTTCTGCCCTCCGAAGTCGACGCCGGCAGACTCATCCGTTCCGTCCCCGAACAGAGTACAGCCGTTTCCAATGTAAAATGCGGGCAGATACCAGGAGTTTGTAAACGGGAAGGAGACAACGCCCTTTTCCAGCATTGTGTCCAGGTTCTTGACGTCCTCCTCCGAGAATACAGACTTGTCATAATACATAAACCAGGTGTTCGTCGTATACGGAACGCCATACAGATAATCGTCGACAGTGATTGTGTCCAGTATCTCCTGAGAGTTGGTCGCCTCAATCTCGTCCCTGTAGATTCCCCCGATCTTCGCAAGCGCTTTCGCATCCGTCAGCGTCGTGATCGTATCGTTTGCATACATGAATACATCTGCGCTTGCCTCCGGATCCTGCGCGACCTGGCCTGCCGCTCCCGCTTCATCCATAACTCCGTAGACAAAAGTAATGTCCCACTCCGGATGCTCTTCGGCAAATGCCTCGCAGCATGTCTGAAGCCATTCGCCGCTGTCCCTGGACTGATCCTCTGAAGGAGACCATACCATAAGACGGATTTTCTCTGTGTCTCCTCCGCCCGAACCACTTCCGCATCCGGTCAGGCAGCCAGCGGAAAGACCAAATGTCATCGCTCCGGCCAGCAGCACCGCAACTGCTCTTTTTCTCATTTTCCTCATCCTCCGTTCTTGAAAGTTTCGTTTTGTTTCGGTAATTCTTACTATAGACCTATTATCATCCTTAGTCAATCCCAAAATTTATATAAATTTTACATTTTATATAATATGCATAGTTTTTGCGCTTGTGTTTTATGCAATTTTACTTTTCTTTTTTCGAAATTTATCGAAACTTTCAGTTTTTATGTGATCACTTCGCTTTCAGCGCGTTGATTTTCCTCTTTCTTTTCATTATAATAGCTGTAATTGAGTTTCAGCATCCGACCGCGATGCATATAGGAAAGCAGGTAAAGAAATGACGACAATACAGGATATCGCTGATAAACTCGGGATTTCCAAGGGAACTGTCTCCAAGGCCCTCAATAACGCCCCCGATATCAGCGAAACATTGCAAAAACAAATTCTTGAGACAGCCGTAGAACTCGGCTACACAAAGCTGAGGCGGTACAAAAACTCAGCGAAACGTCTGTGCATCCTCGTCCAGAAGGATTTCATCCAATACAAGGAGCCCCATCATTTTGCCTATGACATCGTAATGGGCTTCCGGCAGATGGCGGAACCGGAAGGATATGAGGTGGAAATAGTTTCTGTGAACGCAGAGACCCAGCGTGCGGAGTCGTATGACGTGTTCATGCTGCAGAACGATTATGCCGCCTCTTTTGTTCTCGGATTTTCCCTGAACGATCCCTGGATGGCAGACTTTCGGACGACCCGCACCCCGACGGTGCTCTACGACAACCAGATCCATGACAATCCTTCCATCGCTTACATCGGAATCGACAACGAGGAAGGGATGGAACTGGCAGTCTCTCACCTCAAGAGTCTCGGGCATGAGAAAATCGGATATCTGAGCAGCGCGCTTGAATCCCATATCATGCAGGTGCGCTATGACGCATTCTTCCAGGCGCTGAAGCGCCATGGGCTGGACGATTCCCCAGAGCTGGCAGGATGTTCCTTTTTCCTGACAGAATGCATGGACCGGCACCTCCCCCGCCTGCTGGACATGGGAGTCACCGCCGTCGTCTGCGGCCAGGACACGATCGCAAACGCCGCCCTCGTCCAATGCCAGCAGATGGGGCGCAGGATTCCGGAATCTGTGAGCATTATCGGCTTTGACGATATCCCCATCTGCCCCTATACCTCCCCGCCTCTCACCACGATAAGGCAGGACAGGATCAATATCGGGAAATGCGGATACTATGCCGCCATGAGCCTGCTCAACGGAGTTTCCATCGGCACGATTCTTCTTCACGCGCAGCTCATTGTAAGAAATTCCACCGGAGAGTGTCCGAATTGTCATTGACGCTGATTACCAGAATCACCTATAGAAAAACAGTGGACCGGCACGGATAGATATCCCAGCCTGTCCACTATTATTGTTTTCATCATCATTGCGCCCTCGTTCAGCGCTCCCATTTATTTCATTATCTTCATTTCCATTTTCGCCTTCTCGATCTCCTCGTCTGTTCCATCTGTATAGCTCTTTATCATTTCCTCGTCCAGCCCTTTTGACAGCATTCGGATGATGATCGCAATCCGGCCTTCTGTTCGTCCGGCTTTCCTTCCAGCTTCCATTCCAGCTTTCCTTCCAGCTTCCATTCCGGCTTCCATTCCGGCTTCCATTCCGGCTTCCATTCCAGCTTTCCTTCCGGCTTCCATTCCGGCTTCCATTCCGGCTTCCAGACCAGCTTTTCTTCCGGCTTCCAGACCTTTTGCGACAGCATCCTCATACCACTCTTCCATCGCCTTGCACATATCGATCTTCTCCTCCTTTCTAAGAGACGACATATCTTTCATGAGCCTTTCTGAATGCAGAAGTTCTCTCATTGCCTGATAAGTCTCTACGTCCACACTTTCAAAATAGTCCCGGTTCTTTTGTATATATTCTTCAAGTTTTTCTCTTTTTCCTCTACATTTTAACATCCCAAGCACCTGTTGTAAATCCGTATGGAACCGATCTAAATGTTCTATATTTGCCGCATCGATCAGATTGATCCGATAATTGGGAATATATTTTCTCAGCACTTCCTCTTTTTTCAATTCATCGGTCAGCCTGAACATATCATAAAGTTCTACTGCGCCGTCCCACTTTTTTACATCATAATAAAAAATCAGTGTAATGACAGGAAAAATCCTGTCCTCTTTTCCAAACCGGGAAAGATATTCTTCACCGGTAAGCCTTCCCGCCTGTTGCCCGCTCCCGTCTGATCTCATCTTTTCCTTCCACAAAAGTCTCATCTGCTCTGTATAAGACAATCCGTCCTGTGTCATTCCCCTCACCGGCATGGCGTAATGGATATTATTCTGTGCTTCACATGTCAATACAGCCAGATCCACCTCCTTTTTCCAGCGTTTAACAATATCGCGGTATCTCTGCACTCCTTTTCTTTTCCCGTTCTTGTCTGTGACAATGATATCCGTTTCCCTGTCCATGCTTTCCAGCTCCTCCGCTCTGATGACACGCCTTCCGCCGAAGACCGTGCCATTGAACAGATCTGCAAACCGTTCATTGTCATTGAGCCAGTG
>CALWQS010000194.1 GCA_944383745.1 uncultured Mediterraneibacter sp.
TTTCTGCTGGCGGCGGCGTCCTTTTTTGTTGGGATTGTTGTCAGGGAGTTCGGGCTGAAGGCAGGAGCGGCGTTCTATATCGCGGCGGTACTGCTTGGATTTATCACTGCGCCGAACAAGTTTTATGTCCTGACTTTCGCGGCGATGGGATTCTATATATGGGGGATCGAGGCGGCGTTCCGTTACCTTGAGAGGCATCCGGAGATCAGGAACAGGCATGTGGCATTCTGGATCCTGAAATATGTGATCTTCAATATCGTATACCTCCCGATCGTATTCGTCTTCCGGGATCTTCTGTTCTCCCGGTCAATATCCGGCATAGTTATGGCCGGGGTTGTGATCGGCGGACAGGCGGCGCTGTTTATCTATGACAGGGCGTACGATTATGCGCAGGTTCATATATGGAACAAAATGCGAGGAAGGATCCTTTGATACAGAGAGAGATGCGCTGTGACAGCCAGTCCGCAGCGCTTTTTCTGCGGAAAATATCCCCAAAAAAGGAAAGAGTCACATTTCTGTGACTCAAAGGGGGAAAAAGTTTATGAAAAAGTGTTCTTTATTTAAGAACAACTATAGTATATAAAAGAGTTGTGTAAAAACTGTGATCAAGGTTTGAATGGATTATGAACAAATGTGTAAAAAATTGTGAAACACACTTGAAATCCTTTCCATAAAGAGTTATATTGATAGCTGTAAGAGAAATTGGATCTTCGGGGTCGGGTGCAAGTCCCAACCGGCGGTATAGTCCGCGACCCGCATTCGTGCGGCTGAACCGGTGACTCTCGTGTGAGGGGATTCCGGTACCGACAGTATAGTCTGGATGAGAGAAGAAATCCACATTTGTTAAACTCGCAGAGTTTGATGAGAGAAGCCATTGAATGTGCAGGATTTATGCCCCGGATCGAAAGATCCGGGGTTTTTTATTTCATAGGAAATTACGTTCCTAAGAAAAAGCAATGCCTGATATGACGGGATTTCCTGGAAGACTTCCTTTTCTGTTATAAGTCCCCGCAGGAGGAATGCGGGAAATTAGTATCCGCATACAGCGGAAGAAAAAGGAGAGATGGAACATGAGTACAGAGACAAAAACAGTAGTTCGTTCAGAGCCGAGGTTCGGGGTAAAGGTGATCGTTAAGATCGGGATGCTGGCAGCAGTCGCAGTCATCCTGATGCTTTTTGAGATACCGCTTCCCTTTGCGCCTTCATTTTACGAGATCGACTTCAGTGAGGTGCCCGTCCTTGTCGGATGCTTTGCAATGGGACCATTCGCAGGAGCATTGATTGAACTGATCAAAATCCTTCTGAACTTTGTAATTACGGGAACGCAGACGGCAGGAGTGGGAGAGATTGCGAATTTTATCATCGGATGCGCACTGTGTGTTCCCGCAGGATTGATCTACCGAAGGAACAGGACGAGAAAGAGCGCTCTCATTGGTATGGCGGTGGGAACGGTGACTATGACGGTTCTCGGGTGCCTGATCAACGCATTCGTACTTCTTCCGACATATGCAGCAGCTTTCGGAATGCCGATCGATGCTCTGGTGGGCATGGGAACGGCGGTGAACTCACATATTACAAATCTCACAACATTTGTAATGTTTGCGGTTGCGCCGTTTAATCTCCTGAAAGGAGTGCTTGTATCTGTTATTGTATTCCTGATCTACAAAAAGATCAGCCCGATATTCCGGATGCACTGAGAAATAAGTGAGAAATAATGGGAAACATTGAGAAACGGACCCTTTTTCAGGGTCTGTTTTTTAATGTTTCGGAGGAAATAATTAGTATGGTAATAAAAAAGTTGACAAACTGAGTGCTTTATATTAGAATAGCCTCCGTAACATTTCTGTAATATCTGTAATAAATAAGAAAATAACTACATATATTCTTAAGAAAGTATGTAAAGATATTGCAAAAAGTTAAGAGGAGGAGTATATGAAACAATATAAAAGCAGGCGGATCGTCATATCATTGTACGCCGCCGCAGTAAGTATGGTCATTCTTACAGGATTTACAAGTCTTGCAGCGGAAAAGGATATGAAAGCCGGTCAGCCGGATATTGTAAAGGAAGAAAGCGCAGAATGGAAGGTTTCTGATATAGCCGGAGCGATCCATCAGGGTGTGCTGGAGGAAACGAAAACGGCGGCAGCGGAAGCACAGATCGCCTATGAAAAGAA
Organism: uncultured Mediterraneibacter sp.; assembly: GCA_944383745.1. Classification (GTDB taxonomy): domain Bacteria; phylum Bacillota; class Clostridia; order Lachnospirales; family Lachnospiraceae; genus Mediterraneibacter. The sequence continues at coordinate 2,175 of CALWQS010000194.1, forward strand.
ACTTGAAGAAGAGAGGAGAGCAGCAGAGGAAGCAGCAAGGATAGAGGCAGAGAAGGCTGCGGCGGCAGCGGCAGCGCAGGCGGACAAGGAGCTTCTTGCCGCACTGATCTTCTGCGAGGCGGGAAATCAGCCGTATGAAGGACAGGTTGCCGTCGGGGCGGTCGTTATGAACCGTGTGAAGAGCGGGGCTTATCCAAATACGATTTCGGAAGTAATCTACCAGGCAGGACAGTTCACGCCAGCGATGACGGGATGGCTTGATTCGGTACGTGCGAATGCCGGATATACGGCGTCGGCGATGCAGGCGGCGGAGGAAGCTCTGGCAGGAAGCAGTCCGGTGGGTGACTGCCTTTATTTCAGTACAGGCGGCTGGGGGATGCGGATCGGAGATCACTATTTCCATTAAGTTTCGGATCAGTATAGAAACATATATAAAAGGCTCTCTTCGGCAGTATTCGGTGCAGAAGAGAGCCTTTCCCTGTCTCTTTTAATCCGCAGGAAAGCGCTCCAAAGCGTTCCAGTGAATAAAAAGTCTTTGCGGGTAACTGTGGACAGCAGCCTTTATGGAGTTATAGGTTAAGATTTTTCAGGGCGTCGGCAAAGGCATTGTTGATGGGTTCGTTTGCCTCCTTTGCCTGTTTCCGCATATAGCTGGCTACATCACGTTTGTTGGCGCCTCTGCCCTCTTTTTTCTTCCGTTCTTCGAAGGCGGAGAGCTTCTCTTTGTGGCCGCAGGAGCAGATGAAGCGCTGTGCGTCGCCCTTTCCTATAAGTTCCATCTTCTTGTGGCAGACCGGGCAGCGGGCGTTGGTGCGCCGGGAAACCGTTTCACGATATCCGCATTCCCGATCCTGGCAGACGAGAAGCTTTCCGTGCTTCCCGTTGACCTCAAGCATGAATTTCCCACACTGCGGACACTTGTGCCTCGTCAGGTTGTCGTGGCGGAAAGTGCCGTCCGCGTTTTTAATCTGGCTGATCAGCGACTTTGTGTAGCTCTCGATCTCGGACATGAACTTACGCTCTGATTCTTTTCCGAGGGAGATCGCCTTCAGGCGCTGCTCCCACTGGGCGGTCAGCTCAGGGCTCTTCAAGTCGGCAGGGACGAGGGCGAGAAGCTGTTTCCCTTTGGACGTGATATGGATCTCGTTTCCCTTTTTCTCCATCAGGAAGCTGTTGAAGAGCTTCTCTATGATGTCTGCACGGGTGGCGACGGTGCCGAGCCCGCCTGTCTCTCCGAGCGTGCGGACAACTGCCTTGTCCTTGTGCTCCAGATATTT
>CALWQS010000195.1 GCA_944383745.1 uncultured Mediterraneibacter sp.
CGATCTCCTGGAACTCCTTCTTGTCCGGAGACCCGAAGTAGATCGTGACGCCGAATCTGGCAACGAGGGAGAGCTTCTCCTGCACCGTGTCGTTCGTGTGCAGCTCCTCGTCCCGGTCCGCCTTGTCGCGGAATGTCTCCCGGATCAGATGGCGTCGGTTCGACGTGGCATAGATGAGCACATTCTCCGGCTTCTTCTCGAGTCCTCCCTCGATGACCGCTTTCAGATATTTATACTCGATCTCAAACTCCTCAAAAGAGAGATCGTCCATATAGATAATGAATTTATAATTCCTGTTCTTGATCTGCGCGATCACATCATTAAGATCCTGGAACTGGTGCTTGTACACCTCGATCATGCGGAGTCCCTGATCATAATACTGGTTCAGTATCGCCTTGATGGAGGAGGACTTTCCCGTCCCTGCATCGCCGAAGAGCAGGCAGTTGTTCGCCTTTCTGCCCTCCACGAACGCCTTCGTGTTGTCGATCAGCTTCTTCTTCGCGATCTCATACCCGACCAGGTCGTCGAGGTGCACGTGTGCAATGTTGGTGATCGGAACGATCTCCACGTCCCCATGCTCCGGGTGTTCCACGCGGAACGCCTTGTGGAGTCCCAGCTTTCCCACGCCAAATTCTCTGTAAAACTGTGTCATTGCCTTCTTGAACTCAGCGGCGTCGGCCGCACTGCCCAGCTTTCTGCTCAGGTCGCAGATCCGGTCCTTGATCCGGCGGTTGAAGACCTTGCCTCCGCCGGTCACATTTTTATAGTCCATGAGCACCTGGATGCACTCTGCCGCCAGCCCCTTCTCCAGCACCGTGAAATCATAGTCAAACAGTTCTTTAAAAATCTCAAAATCGTGGAGGGCGATCTGGTTGATGCTCCCGTCCACCTCTCCCACGATCTCGCAGGATGTGCTGTATGCGTTCTCATCGTTCACGAGAAGGAAGGTCAGGTATGTATGCCAGAGGTTTCCCTCGAATCCGTGGCTCACCGACAGCTCCAGAAGGCTGTTGACACACTCAAAGAGCAGGCTTCTCAAGTCTTCTTTATTATAGTATTCGCTCCCGTAGTTCTCGATCAGGAACGTCATGTCCCTGAGAATCTCTCCGTGATCCATATTTTTATACAGCATCAGTTCATTTGTCCGCATGGTATAGCCTCTTTTCTTAATAGTTTCCAAGTATCTTCAGGTTTCTCGCCTCTTCGCGCAGTCCGCGGATCGCGTTCTTCACCGCGGGATCTTCCATGTTTCCCTCGAAATCGACGAAGAAACAGTACTCCCAGTTCTTTCCCTCCACCGGCCGCGACTCGATCTTGCTCATGTTCAGATCATTATAGATAAAGTGCGACAGAATATTGTACAGTGAGCCGCTCGTGTGAGGCACCTCAAAACGGATGCTGATCTTAGATGCATTTTTCAGGAAGATCTTCTGGTTCGTCACAACGATGAATCTCGTACTGTTGTCCGGCTCATCGTTGATCTTGTCCACCAGCACGGAAAGTCCGTGTACCTTCGCCGCATAGGCGCTGCACACCGCCGCCTGTGTCTTGTCCTGTTCCTTTAACACCTTCTTCGCCGCAATCGCCGTGTTCACCACGCTGATCTTCTGCCAGTCCGAATGGTCGTCCAGGAAACGCCTTGTCTGCATCAGCGCCTCTGTCTTGGAATAGACTGTCCGGATGTCAGAAAGAGAAGTCCCCGGAAGCCCTGCCAGCGTATGCACCACCGGAAGTATCGTCTCCGCAACAATATAGTTCTCAAACTCATCGAGAAGATCGTACATCTCATTGACAGGTCCCGCCGAGGAATTTTCAATCGGCAGCACCGCATAATCCGCGGAGCCTTCCTCGATAGCCTCCATCGCCTCCCGGAATGTCCGCACATGGAAGCTGTTCACATCCGTGCCGAAGTACTGCTGCATCGCCGCCTGGCTGTAGGCTCCTTCTGTCCCCTGATAGACGACTCTCGCGTTCTCCGCCTCCAGCGAATCCACCTGAATAAACGGCAGGCGGCCGAGCGCCCCCGCCTCCACGAGCTGTCTGTACTGCAGCTTCCTGCTCATGGACATGAGCTGTCTGTACAGCTCGCGGACTCCTTTCTTGTTGAACTCGCCGTCCACTTTGGACACCACGTCCGCCATTTTCTCGTTCTCACGCTGACGGTCATATACCTTCCTGCCGGCATGGACCTTGTATTCTCCTACTGCCTCGCAGACTTCCATTCGTTTCTCATATAATTTCACAAGCTGGCTGTCAATCTCATCCAGCTCTTTTCTCAGTTCTTCCAATGACGCCATTCTCATTTCTCCTTTCACCGCTGCGCAGGCCGCCCCTCCGGGCGCGCGCCGCCATCTGACAGTATAATATATTTCCTGTATAAAATCTACACCTTGAATACATACTTTTAAGTATGATGAACAACAAATTTATATTATGCGGCACCCTCGGCTGGTGCATGGAGATCATTTTTACCGGGCTTAGCTCCCTGAAAGACCACGAACACCGTCTCACCGCGAAGACTTCCATCTGGATGTTCCCCATCTACGGGATGGCCTGCCTCCTCGCTCCCCTCTGCCGCCTCATGCGCGGAAAGAGCCTGCTCTTAAGAGGCTCCGTCTATACCTTCTGCATCTTTGCCGGAGAGTTCATAAGCGGCAGCCTGCTGAAGCGCCACGGCGCCTGCCCGTGGGACTACAGCAGGGCAAAATACAATATTAAAGGCGTTGTCCGCCTGGACTATGCTCCTCTCTGGTTCGGCGCGGGGCTTCTGTTTGAGAAAATAATACGGTAAATTTGCGGTTGAAAATCAGAACATTTTAGTATATGATTAAGTGGAGATTGAGCAGGTCTTATCGCAAGGCCTGCTTATAAAAAAATAGGGAGGCACACAAATGAACGTAACGGAATGTATTAAAACCCGCAGAAGCATCCGCAGATACAAGCCGGAGGCGGTGGATCATTCTCTGATCGATTCTATTGTTTCGATGGCATCTTATTCCCCTTCCTGGAAAAATACTCAGATCACCCGTTACACTGCGGTCGAAGATTCTTCACTTCTCAATGAGATCGCAGACAAGTATACCCCTGATTACAATTCAAAGATCATCCGTCAGGCGCCTGTGCTGATGGCCGTCACCTTTATCAAGGGCAGGAGCGGCTTTGAGCGGGACGGTTCCTATTCCACGAAAAAGGAAGACCGCTGGCAGATGTTCGATGTCGGCGCTGCATGCCAGACCTTCTGCCTCGCGGCAAAGGAAAAAGGGCTCGGCACCGTAATCATGGGGATCTTTGACGAGGATGGGATCTCAGAGCTTTTACATATTCCCGAGGAACAGGAACTGGCTGCATTGATCGCCATCGGATGGCCGGATATCGATCCTGACGCCCCGAAGAGGAAAAGCACTGAAGAACTGC
>CALWQS010000196.1 GCA_944383745.1 uncultured Mediterraneibacter sp.
TCTGCATTCCACACGGCGGCGTTCCAGTTCACATAGGGATCAACTTCGCAGACCGCCAGAAGGAACTCCAGCTTGTTCGCATACCACTCCGAAGTGATCTCTTCCCCTCGAGCCGCCGCACCGCTGATCTCTTCATTCATACTGCGCTTCACCATATCTGCAATATCTTCCAGATATTCCTGGTGATCCTGGCGGAACTTCTGCTGTACAAGCACAGTTGAGAGCCCCATACAGGCAAGGTACAGAGCCGCAAATATAAGGACGACTCTCTTCAGTACCCCTTTGGGTGTATAACGTACTCTCTTTCTGGTTCTCCCGGTTCCGTTCCCGTCTTCTTTCTCCGTTTTCGCCTTCTTCTTTCCTTTTTTCTTCATATCGGCACCTCCATTCTGTATCCGGACTTCCGCACAGTCGTGATACTGCATCCGCTTCCGGCCAGCGCCTTGCGAAGCTTCTTAATATGGTTGTCGACGACTCTTTCATTTCCCTCAAAATCATATCCCCAGAACCGGATAATCAGCTGTTCCCTGGTGAATGTCCTGTTCGGATTCTCCAGAAAGAAGCTGAGCATCTCCCATTCCTTTGGAGGCAGGCACAGCTCTTCGCCGCATATGAATGCCTTTCTTGTCTGCAGATCCACCTCCACATTTCCTCTCTTGATCCGGTCAGACGGGCGTTCTCCCCGAAGCCTCCCCATCACAGCCATAACCTTTGCGTAGAGCACAGGAAGTGAAAACGGCTTGGTCACATAATCGTCCGCTCCCACTGCATATCCGTTCAGCTCGTCTTCCTCCAGCACCCTTGCCGTGATGAAGAATACCGGGACATCGCTGAACTTTCTTATGCTCCTGCATACAGAGAATCCGTCTCTTTCCGGCAGCATCACATCCAGCAGGATCATCTGCCAGGAACCGGCTGCCGCCATCTCAAGCGCCTCATTGCCATCGTGCGCTTCTTCTGTCTGCCAGCCCTTATGGGAAAAAAAATCATTTATCGCCTCAGCCAGAAGCAGATCGTCCTCCACAATCAGTATCCTCATTCCCATGTTCTCTCCCCCTCTGATGTATGTCTCACTTCTTTTGTTAATCACAGTATAGAACAGGATTGTATCCTTTCTGTATCCGTTTCCGGCTTGGCACAGAATAATATGATAAGTTTTCGGACCGCACAACGTCCGGTTATCAACAAGGTGGTGCAAATGATAAAAAGTTATCCACGGAAAGTTACTTCACTTTTCTCCACCGCGCCGCGATCATCGGGATCTGGAACGCGAGCATCGCGATCCACCCGAAGAAGTTCGCCCATGCCAGCCGGTCGAAGCCCCCGTGCATGACATGGATCATAAGCCACGCGGACAGGAATCTTGCAGACATGTTCAGGATTGTGCTGATCAGCGTAACTTTCAGGTCGCCGAGCCCTCTGAAATATCCCTGTATAATATTGGTCGCCGACGGCATATAGTACATAAATGCGATCAGCTGCAGATAAGCCACGCCCAGGCTGATGACTTCCTCCGAGCCGTCGCTCACAAACAGCTGCATGATCTGGCGCGAACCGAAGAATACGAGCACAGCGATCACTGTCGTATACACCGCCTGAAGGATGATCGACGACAGGAAGCCCCGCTTCATCCTGTCGATCTTCCCGGCGCCTCTGTTCTGCGCCATGAACGTCGTCGTGGCATGGGCGATATTCTGCTGTGGCGTCATTGCGAAATCATCCACCCGGTTGATCGCGGTGAACGCCGCAATAAATGCAACGCCCTGCACATTGACGACCGTCTGCACGCAGATCTTCCCCAGCTGCACGCACATCTGCTGCAGGGCGCTCGTAATGCCGTAGTTAAATGTACGCCACAGGATCGCTCCGTCGAACACCTTCCATTTCTTCCCGAGGCAGAGAAGCGGCACCTTCTTCTTAATATAAATCAGGCAGCAGAGACAGCAGAGAGCCTCGCTTAGAACCGTAGCCGCAGCGCTGCCCGGCACGCCCCACTCAAAAACGACAACAAAGAGCAGATCCCCTGCCACATTGAGGAATGCGCTGACAATCAGGAAATAAAGCGGCACCCTGCTGTCGCCCAGCGCCCTCAGCGTATTGGAAAAGAAATTATAGACAAACGTAAAGATCAGGCCCACGAAAATGATCCGCAGATAGATCTTTGCCGCTTCAATGATATTCCCCGGCACCTGCAGAAGCTCCAGCAGCGGATGCGCGAACAGGATCAGAAGGATCGCGATTACCGCTGAAAACGCCAGTCCGCCCAGCATAGACGTGCTGATCTGCCGCTCCAGAAGATCGTATTTTTTTGCTCCGTAGTGGGTGCTCATAAGAATCCCTGCGCCCATGCACATCCCGCTTATAAACAGGATCACCATATTCATGATAGGACCTGCCGTACCCACCGCGGCAAGAGCGTCGTCTCCCACGAATTTCCCCACGATCACAGAATCCGCCGCATTATATGTAAGCTGGAACAGATTGCCAAGCACCAGCGGGATCGTAAACTCCGTAAGCTGAGGGATGATGCGCCCCTCTGTCATATCTTTCGTCATCTTATGCTTCTCCTCCCGGTTCTCCTTCCAATTTCCAGTGCGCCAGCAGCCTGCCAAGCTGCTTTGCGATCAGGCCGACCATGACCACCGCCGCTGTAGTTCCCTCTCTCACTCCCTGCAGATGTCCCGTAAATACTACGGACAGGATACATGCGGTCACAACAAGGGTCACATCGAACCCAACCTTCATGTATCCGAATTTCACCGGCAGCGCCCGCGCAATCATCATTATACCACCGCCCCGCCAAAAAGACAGAGCAAAGTTAAATTCTTTCTGCAGCCGAAGGTCAGATTTCTATAACGGAAAAAGGATCCGGTGCTCTTCTGCACCGGACCCTCTTGTCACTTTTTCTTATGCTTTATGCCCTCTCGGGAAAGATCATCCCTCAATCGCGATGGTCTTTTTCGTCTCAACTGCCTTTGCATCCTTCTTCGGAATACTCAGTTTCAGGATGCCATCCTCAAATTTTGCCTTAATGTCTTCCTGGGTTACCGCGTCGCCCACATAGAAGCTTCTCTGCATTGCACCGGCATAACGTTCCTTGCGGATGTATTTGCCTTTCTTATCCTGCCCATCTTTATCCAGCCCCTTAGCGGCCGAGATGGTCAGGTAGCCGTTCTCCAGTTCCACGTTGATCTCGTCTTTCTTGAATCCCGGCAGATCGATGTCAAGCTCATATCCTTCGTCATGCTCGCGGATATCCGTCTTCATGATGTTCTTCGCATTCTTTCCGTACAGCGGATTCTTTCTTCCCCAGAAATCCCTGTCAAAATCAAACCAGTCATCATCAAATAAGTTCTCTCCAAAAATACTCGGCATTAACATAAGTCATT
>CALWQS010000197.1 GCA_944383745.1 uncultured Mediterraneibacter sp.
TAATTCACGGTTTTCTCAGCATCAAAATCTGCAAGCTCGTCCTCTGACCATTGATAGCCTAAGACCGCCGTGCCTGTCTGTCCCGCGCATAAAACCATAACCGCGCCGACGATTACTGTAAAAAGGATCGCCGCTGCCTGCCGGATAGGATAAAGTTTCCTCTGGCGAACGAAAAAGCTCTTGACCAGTTTTTTCTTCGCCCTGCATCTGCGGATTCTCTTAAGCTGCCTTTCTGTGAGCGTCTTTGTATTTTTCACCAGAGTCCGGTCTCCGCTCACAGCCCATGCGGACAGGATCACCAGGAACAACGTTCCGAAGACAACGCCCGCCTGCAGGAAGACCTCTCCCGGCAGAAATTCATATAAATAAGGAAGTTCTGTTCCCGCCGCCACGCCGGCACATATGACAGCCCCCAGCAGATGGGGAATTACCTGAGCCGCAAGCGCCCAGGGAAATGCCCCGTAAATTCCCTCGATCAGGATCATCCGCCGGATCTGAGACCGCTCCGCCCCGATCGTTCTGTACTGATAATACCATTTCCTTCTTCCATTCTCATAAGAAATCAGGAGATACCCTGACGCGGCAGCCGCCACCACCAGAAGGATCAACTTCACCGCCGCGAACATCTCCGGCGAGCCCCACAATCTCTGCTCATATGCATACAGATTGTATGTGCACCGGAGCCCGCTCTTCAGAAACGGCGCTGTAAATTCGTCTATGTCGATATCCTGATACTCCCTGTCAAGCTGATAGAACCAGACACGGTTGAATGTCCCGCCCACGGTCTCCAGCCCTTCCTCTGTGACAATGCAGGAAGGAAGAGGATGAGAGCTGTCTGTGATCCAGTTTGAGGCAAAGCTTTTGATCGTTCCGACAAGCTTGAACTCCTTCCTCGCTATGTTCCCGTACTCATCCGTCTGTACCCCGATGGAGATCGTCTGCCCAAGGTCGTAGCTGTATCCCATTGCCGCCAGGGCGGGCAGATCCATGGCAATCTCATCTGCGCTCTCCGGAAGTCGTCCCTCATAGAGGGCGACATTCCCCATCTCTGCAAACTCCTCGTCAATGGCTCCCACATATTTCCTCGTTCCCGCACCGTCCCGGTCCAGCACCTCTCCGCCGGTGCTGCTGATCCCTTTCTCCAGAAGGTATGGATGCTCAAGTCTCTCGAACGGCGCAGGCTCCTCGCTTTTGAGCTCCTCTGTCACAGACAGAATCCACTCCCCGTAGTTCAGATAATTTTTCTCCGTCACATACCGGTTCATCACATTCTGGAATACGCTGATCCCTGACAGGAACAGCACCGCAATAAATACCGCCGCTGAGACAAAGCGCATCTCCCGCCGTCTCCTTCTCACACTGCGCATGACCATTTTAAAAAACAGGCTCATCCCAAACGCCTCCTTTCTCTCTCATACATTCCCCGTTTTCTTTTACAGTCTCATTATATCTTCCGAACCTTACAGGAAAGTGACAGGGAGAAGATTTTATCAAACAGGGATTCGCAGGAGTCCCATGCCTGCTTCCACTCCAGATCCCGCTGCCGCTCCCGCTACAGAAAAAGACAGAGAGGAAATCCTGCTCAGATCCTCTCTGTCTTCATGATAGAATACGCCGGAAGCAGCACGGTGAACTCCGCGCCTCCGCCCTCTGCATTTCTCGCTATGACTGAACCGAAGTGCTGCTCCACCACAAGCCTCGCCAGATTCAGTCCGATCCCCACATGGGACGTGCCTGTTTTTTCCGGAAGATAGAACCGGTCAAAGATATACGGAAGATCCTTCTCCGAAATCCCCGTTCCATGATCCCGGATCACGATCTTGACGCCCTCCCGGCTCTGCGTGATCAAAGCCGTAATCTTCTCCCCGCCAAAGTCGTGCTCCAGACAGTTCTTCAGGATATTGGCGAACGCCTCCTTGAGCCACTCATAATCCCCGTAATAGTCTGTATCCGTGTCCCCCAGAATCTGAATCCTCTCTGATCCATCCTCAAGAGAAGCTGCGCAGTCCTCCAGAAGCTCCGCCATCTGAAATGTCTCCCTGTGCCAGATGACCTTGCCCGCCTCCAGCCGTCCGATATCAAGAAGCCGCTTCATCAGCTTTCTGATCTCATCCGTATATCTTAAGCTCTGCTGCGCCAGCTCCCTTGCTTCCCCATTCGTCTCTTCCAGAATCCGCTCCTGGGAGATAGAGATGCAGCTCAGCGGAGTCTTGATCTGATGCGCAATATTCTCGATAAAGCCCTGTGTCATGCGGTTCTTCTCCTGAAGGTAATGCTCTTCCGCCCCCAGGCGCTCGAACAGCTTCGCGATCTCGTACTCCAGCGCCTGCTCCGGTTCCTCCGGATGCATCACGTCAGTCCCTGCTTCTCCGGAATCTGTCTCTTCCGGCGGATACAACGCCAGATCGCCGCTTCTGATCTGCCGCACCAGCTCTTCTTCCCTCTCTTCTCTGAGCCGCTCCATCCGGACGAACAGGATCATAAGAACTGCGCCGGCCAGCATCTCCACGCAGACTATTCCCACACTGAACGTGTATATCCTGCTCTGTTCGTAGAGATACTCTGTCCCCTTCTCTGTATATCCCATTGCGCTCAGCGCTTCCAAGCCTTTCCCCGCCGCTTCGTCCTGCTCTCCCTCGAACAGCCAGTTCATCATCTGCTCTGCACTCTCCGCATCCGTCTCATACAGCGTCCCGATCATGCTCTTGATGCCTTCCTCATACTCCTGTTTCACGCTCCATGCGAAGAAACAGGTGCCTGCCGCCATAATGAGAAGGAGCACTGCAAATGCCGCCGGGATCCGTTTTCTCATGCGTCTGTATTTCTCCATACCGTCCATCCCTTTTACTCCAGACATCTCTCCACCGGTTTCGCAAACCGATAGCCGAATCCCCGGATCGTCTCAATATAGTCAGAACCGATCTTCCTTCTCAGCCTGCTGATATTTACGGAGAGGGTATTGTCCTCGATCTCCTGTCCCCAGTCGTCCCACAGCTTCTCCAACAGGATCTCCCTCCTGACGATCCGCCCCGGGTTCTCCATCAGCACAGCCAGCAGCCGGTACTCGACCGGACTTAAGCTGATCTCGCTTCCCCCCTTCTGCACTGCGCCTGCCTGTGTGTCCACGCGGATCTGCCCGCTCCTCATCACAGGGGACGGCCGTCCTGCGTTCCTTCTTAAGTTTGCCTGGATCCGCGAGAGCAGCTCCGCCGT
>CALWQS010000198.1 GCA_944383745.1 uncultured Mediterraneibacter sp.
TTCCCGTGGGCCCTCAGGTCGATGAGCAGCATCCGGAACCCGTGCTTCAGATAGTAATGGGAAAGGCTGCCATAGTCGTTCAGCCCCTCGCTCGTATACCCGTGGAAGCAGATCACTGCCTTGTTCCCTTCATCGCCTTTGAAATAGGTGCCGTGGAGCTTCAGGCCGTCATGGGAAGTGATCCACACATCCTCATGGGGCTGCTGCATCATCCATTCCCTGCGCTCTTTCATCATGGGAATGTATTTCTCCCAGTCCACGCCGGACATCTTCATCGTGCGTTCCGTCTTCGCGTTATAGCGGATCATGGTCCTCCTGTAAAGGTAGGCGCTGCCCGCCGCCTCCGCTGCCGCCGCCGCTCCGAGAAGCGCTGCCGCTGTCTTTAATATCCTGCTCATCCTGTCACATCTCCTTTTTAGTCCGCTTTCCTTTTACTGTTGATCAATTCCTTCAGCCTCAGCGCTTTATCGATATTTCCCTCTACCTTCAGCCTTCCGAGCGTAAACGCAAGCACAGGGTCCGTCTTCCCCTCCGCAATCTTGAACAGCGTCTCCGCGGTGCATGTAAACATAGCGTCGCGGTCAAAATACTCGTACGGCTCTACAAAGAGCTTCCCATCCTTCACTTCTGCATAAAATATTCCCTCTGCCTCGCCTGTGATGTTAAACTGATAAGCCAGATGCTCATGTATGTCGCTCACATCAGCGTCCATGAGCATCCCTTTTACTTTTGAAAACATGTCTGCGTAGGTCATGATATCCTCCTTCTCGACCGCATACAGCCTTTTTTCGACCGGCGGTCATCTCTTTTCTTCTGTTAGATTATCATTTTTCCGACCATCGGTCAATCATCGTTCTTTTCAAAAAATAACGAAATTTTTTCTCCTTTTTTGTGAGATTTTATCGCTGGCAGTTCCCATAGGCATATGTTATACTTTCCTTTGTATTCTTAGAATTTACGACAGTTCAGAAAGGCGATGCATATGTCCAAGCAAGTAAAATACGACAGAATCCTGGATGCGCTCCAGGAGCTTCTGGAAAATCAGAAAATGCAGTCCATCTCTGTCAGTGAGATCGCACAGACTGCGGGCATCGGAAAAGGAAGTATCTATTATTATTTCCCCTCCAAGGATGCGATCCTGGAGGCCCTGGTAGAACGTAATTACGAAAAGCCGCTGCGGACAGCCAAAGCACTGGCTTACCAGACGGATATCTCGCCCTTCACACGGATGGCGATGATATTCCAGGCGTGCAGGAACTCATCCTCAGAATTTGTCAAGTCCGAGGACAGCGCAGGCTCCGGGGCGCAGGAGAAGGCGCTCCTTCACCAGAAATATGTCAATCACATCATCACTGAGCTCAAGCCGGTACTGGCGGAGATTATCCGGCAGGGAATTGCCGCGGGAGATATTCATTTCGAAAATCCCGCCGCCCTGGCAGAGATCGTGCTGATCGTGCTCACCGTGAAGATGGACAACACACTTGTACCTTCCGACCGGGAAGAGACCGAGGACACTATAAACGCCCTGATTTCCCTTCTGGAAAAGGGTACTGAGAATCCCCCCGGATCGCTCAATTTCCTGAAGAGCCCGGCTTGACTTCTCTGTTTTTTTGTGCTAACTTTCTATTATGAAGCTGATATCTGTATCTTTACACAGGCATCGCTTCATAAAGGATAATTTTACAACGAGGTCTGACATAGCGAATAAATGTTATTTATTCGCTATGTTTTTACCGAAGAACTGGCACTCAGCCGCTTTGAGTGCTGATAACGAAAAGGAGGCAGTTCTCATGATTATAAGGCCGATTTACAACATCCTTCTTTTACCGGATGTTTCTTACTATTTTAAGAAAGACTTTTTCTCCGGCTTCGGCGGCGAGACCCTGGAAACCGGTTCCGATATCTTGTTTATTTTTCTGAAAAACGACCGTGAAGACGGCAGCTGTACGTCAGATGACTTCTATCCCCTCGGGCTTGCCGCCCGCGCGGAGGGCTTCGGAGAGGACGAAGCAGTCGCTGTCCGGACGCTGCACCGGGTTGACGTCTCGGACCTTGAGATCTCTGACAGCGGCATCACCGCCTCAGTTACCCCGCGCGCGGAGGCCGCGGATATGACAGAGGACGAGGAGAAGCAGCAGTTCGCCCGGATCCGCTCCGCCCTTCTCAAGTTCGTACAGGGCTATCAGTGGGGACTCTGGGCAAGGAGTTTTATCCTGCAGAGGAAAAACATCTGCGACCTTGCGTGCGCGCTGTCGGATTATCTGAATCTGACGGCGGAGGAAAAATATGGGATTCTCGCGGCGGACTCTCTCCGCGCCAGATATGACCTGATCACCGCTGCGGTCAGCGAGTTTATCGAGATCGCAAAGGTATCCGAGGAAGCGCAGAACGCCCAAAAGGGCGATCAGGAGCAGCTTTACCGGGAGGCTGCGATCAAAAAGCAGATCGACTATCTCCAGAAGGAGCTGGACGATATGCATCCTGAGAATGTATCTGATATCAGAAAGTTTGAGAAAAAAATCGAGGCCTCCGGCATGAATAAGGAGGCGCGGCGGGAAGCGGAGAAGGTGCTGAACCGGATGCGCCAGGAGGGGAAGGAGAGCCATGAGTACGGTCTTCTCTACGATTATCTTGACTTCGTGACAAGCCTTTCCTGGAAAGCTCCCGAGGTGAAGCCGATCGACCTGGAGCGGGCAGAAGCTGTCCTGGACGAGGATCACTACGGCCTGAAAAAGGTCAAAGAGCGCATCATCCAGCAGCTCGCCGTCATGGCGCTGAACAAGAAGCAGTACGGCTCCATCCTGCTCTTCACAGGAGCGCCCGGAACGGGCAAGACGAGCATCGGGCAGAGCATCGCACGCGCGCTCGGACGAGAGTATGTCCGCATCAGCCTCGGCGGAATCCGCGATGAGGCGGAGATCCGCGGCCACCGGCGGACCTATATCGGCGCCATGCCCGGACGCATCATGGAGGGGATCAAGCGCAGCGGTGCCTCCAATCCGGTCATGGTCCTGGACGAGGTGGACAAGCTTGCCAAGGATTACGGCGGAGATCCCGCCAGCGCGCTGCTCGAGGTGCTCGATCCCGAGCAGAACAGCACCTTCACGGATCATTACATGAATGTGCCCTACGACCTGTCCAACGTACTCTTCGTCTGCACCGCCAACACAACGGACACGATCCCCGAGCCGCTTCTGAACCGTATGGAGGT
>CALWQS010000199.1 GCA_944383745.1 uncultured Mediterraneibacter sp.
TCTTATCGTAAGCCTTAACGCCGAATCCCGTTCCCTTAAGTCTTTCTACAGATTACTTCAAAGGCGCCTGCCCGCCCCTCCTCTCAGAATACGTCTTGGACTCTCATCCTCGCCCTGCCGGTTTCGGACGTCATATCATCCATAAGTTTCCGTCGCCAAACCCGAAATTAGATTCTTATTTACTCTCCAGAATTTTATCAATGCTGACCAGCTTCACGCTGAGCACGAAGATCTCTGTCGCAACTGCCAGCTCCTCCGGCGTCGGATAAGACGGGGAGATACGGATATTGCTGTCGTGCGGGTCTTTTCCGTACGGATAGGTTGCGCCCGCGCCTGTCATCACCAGGCCAGCCTCTTTCGCTTTTGCGACGATCGCTTTCGCGCAGCCGTCCAGAGAATCGAAGGAGATAAAGTATCCTCCCAGCGGTTTGATCCAGGAGCCGATCTCCAGGCCGCCGAGTTCTCTCTCAAGACCGTCGATGACAGCCTCGAACTTCGGTCTCATGATATCCGCATGCTTCTTCATGTGCTCTACAATGCCGTGAACATCCTTGAAGAATCTCACATGACGGAGCTGGTTCACTTTATCATGTCCGATCGTCTGGTACTTCATCATATCTCTGATGTCTTTTAAGTTCGCCTCAGACGCCGCCATTGCAGCGATACCGGAACCCGGGAAGCTGATCTTGGACGTCGATGAGAACTTGTAGACCATATCCGGATTGCCCGCCTTCTTGCACTCCATCAGGATCTCGATCAGGTAGTCCTGCTTGTCTTCATATAAATGATGTACGCAGTACGCATTATCCCAGAAGATACGGAAGTCTTCTGCCGCCGGCTTCAGGTTTGCGAAACGGTAAACCGTCTCGTCTGAATATGTGATTCCCTGCGGATTGGAATATTTCGGAACACACCAGATTCCCTTGATCGATGCGTCTTCGCTTACGAGCTTCTCTACCATATCCATATCCGGACCGGTCGGAGTCATCGGGACGTTGATCATCTCGATTCCGAAGTGCTCTGTGATTGCAAAATGTCTGTCGTATCCGGGAACCGGGCAGAGGAATTTCACCTTGTCCAGCTTGCACCACGGCGTGCTTCCCATAACTCCGTGCGTCATAGCGCGCGCCACTGTGTCATACATCACGTTCAGGCTGGAATTTCCGAAAATGATTACATTGTCTCTCGGCACTTCCATCATGTCTGCCAGAAGCTGCTTAGCCTCTGTGATTCCGTCAAGCCCGCCGTAGTTGCGGCAGTCTACGCCGTCGTCGCAGGTCAGGTCCGCGCCGCTGTTCAGGACATCCATCATTCCCATTGACAGATTGAGCTGTTCAGTAGACGGCTTTCCTCTGGACATATCCAGCTTCAGGCCTTTTGCCTTGATTTCGGCAAACTGAGCCTCAAGGCCGTTTTTCAGTTCCAATAACTCTTCTTTACTTAAATCTTTGTACGCAGTCATTGCAGGACTCCTCCACTCTTTTTTTACTCACTGTTTGATATTGTATATAATTTATGATGGTTCGTCAATCCTTTCTTGCATTTTTTGTCGATGGAATGGCGTTTTTCTGCATTAAGCAAGATAGAATATGAAATTTCTATCTGTCTTTCATGCATTTTTATGGGGAAGCACACTGTTTCAAGCGGCTGTGGGATGGTTTCTCACCCCTCAGCCGCTTGCTGACGCCTGCCGCCGGCCATATCCGCCTGCACTCCCGCTCTGTTTTCCGGCGATCGAGTCTGGAGCAGGCAGTTTCATCGGCGTATCAAAGCCTGTATTTCCTCTTCGGCCTCCAGCGATGCTTTTATTTTCCCCAGCCCCGCCGTGAGACTGCCGATCTCTTCCTCTGTCAGATTCCCGGCGAGTATTTCCTCCAGCCTTTCGAATCCACGGCTTACCTCTTCCGCTTTCTGCCGGCCGGCTTCTGTCAGGCTGATCTGATAAGCGCGCCTGCAGCCGGGATCGCGCCGCCTGATGATCAGCTCCATCTCTTCCATCTTATTTAATACCCGGGACATAGTGGTCACATCGAGCATACAGCCGTCCGCGATCTCCTTCTGTGTAACGCTGGAGTGGGATGACAGATAGATCAGGATTCTCGCCTGCCCCTGTCCGGGAGTCAGCCCGATCTCCAGAAGGAAGCGCTGCACCTTTCTCCGTTTCAGAAGTTCAATCTGAAATAAGATTTCTCTGAGTCTCTGTTTCTGTATTTCCATGATATTCTTTCCTTTCCTGCTGCTTCATCTCATGCTACTGCAGCTCATACATGCCTGTGTACAGCTGATAGTACCTTCCCTTCTGCGCCAGGAGCTCCTCATGGCTTCCCCGTTCCAGTATCTCTCCGTGCTCGAGCACCATGATCGCTTTGGAATTGCGCACTGTGGAGAGCCTGTGGGCAATGACGAACACGGTCCGGCCTTCCATAATCGCGTCCATCCCTTTCTCAATCAAGCGCTCTGTCCTCGTATCTATGGACGAGGTCGCTTCATCCAGAATGAGCACGGGCGGATGTGCGACAGCCGCCCGCGCAATGGCGATGAGCTGCCTCTGCCCCTGGGAAAGGTTGCTTCCGTCGCTGTAGAGCATCGTCTGGTATCCGTCAGGGAGGCGCCGGATGAAGGAGTCCGCATTCGCCAGCTTCGCGGCTTCAATCACTTCCTCATCCGAAGCGTCGAGCCTGCCGTAGCGGATATTGTCCGCTATGGTGCCGGTAAAGAGATGGGTGTCCTGTATGACCATGGCGAGAGATCTGCGCAGATCAGCTTTGCGGATGCTGCGGATGTCGATGCCGTCATAGAGAATACGCCCGCTCCGGATCTCGTAGAAACGGTTGATCAGATTGATGATCGTCGTCTTTCCCGCGCCGGTCGATCCGACAAACGCGATCTTCTGCCCCGGCTTCGCATACAGGCTGATCCCGGACAGGACCGTCTTCTCCGGGACATATCCGAACACTACGTCCTCAAAGCGGACGTCTCCCCGGAGCAGCGTAAGTTTCCCGTTCTTATCTTTCCAGGCATAAGTACCTGTATAGTGCGCGCACTCTGCGAGTGCGCCGTCCTCTCTTTTCTCCGCCGGCACAAGCGTCACCGTGCCTTCGTCGATCTCCGGCTCTTCGTGCATCATCTCGAAGATCCTCTCAGCTCCGGCAAGTGCGGACAGGATGAAGTTGA
>CALWQS010000200.1 GCA_944383745.1 uncultured Mediterraneibacter sp.
ATCATCGAGAAGATGATCATCGGACGTCTCAACAAAGAGATGAAAGAGATCTGCCTGCTCGATCAGGTATATGTTCAGGACAGCGACCTTACTGTTGCAAAATACGTTGATAAGGTTGCAAAAGAGAACGGAGCCAACCTGACAGTTAAGAAGTTCGTGCGCTTTGAGACAGGCGAAGGAATCGAGAAGAAGCAGGAGAACTTTGCTGAAGAGGTTGCAGCGCAGATGGCTGGAAACTAAGTGAATCAAGTCCGAAGGACGCAGATGAACGGTAGTTGGAAGCTATGCAGCGTTGCTTAGCGAACCGAGCCTGAAAGGCGAAGGTGAGGTTAGCAACAGTCGCATGGGAATGTAATTTCCTAAATGAAAAGGTGCCTGAAGCCCTTGAAAATCCCGTAAAACGGGCGTTTTCAAGGGCTTTTCTGCGTAAAGAGAGGAATTATTTATGAAGAAAGCGAGAATGCTGACAGACGGCAGGCGTCTGTGGATAAGCCTCATCTTCTTTACAAAATCAGGGAATTTATGATAGGATTTAGTTGTGAAAACAGAGAAAATATAAGGGGTGTGACAGATGCAGATTTCTTTGAGTTCGGGTAATTATGATATTGTTGCCAGCGGTCAGGCTTTTCTTTTTTCAAAAGACAAAGACTTAAGGATTGATATACAAGCGGATAACGGGTTCGCTTTTTCACTTGTACTTAATTTTATTGAAAATGAATCTGTTGAACAAGATTTACAGTTGAAAACTACTGATAAGGAAATTATGCTGACGTGCATTAATTTCGCGAATACAGGTGCGGGAGTAAAAGAACCTGTCAAAGTGGCCACGATTAATGGCAGGAATCTGTATTTTATTTTCCGGGCTTATCTGGAGGGGACAGTATCCAGAAGTGTGAAGTATACACTTTTTAGTGAAAAGTGATTGGAAAGGAGCAGATGTATATGAATCCGAATCAGCTGAATACTGATTTTACATTTGAATTGGACTCTAATACCCCTTCTTCAGATAAAAGAACTTATACAGTATATCAAATCATGCATATGGAAAAAACAGTGGCAGAAATATCCGATACCGGTGAAGCAAAGATTATCAATGAACAGTTTATGCCATATGATCTGTATTTAGATGAGGAAGAAGCAGACTTTAGTATAGATACAAGGCTGAACAATCTGAATAATTTCTATCACTGGTGTGCTTCACGTGTTTTGTCACTGGACAGGAAGTATGCAAAAGAGATATTAAACAGTATCGGTGCGGCACAGGCAGTAACAGACAGGGATCGCGCCGACATCTCTTTGTCTTACCACTGCGTTTCTCTCACAGATGTATTCTGGGTAAAAAGGAGAGGAGAAAATGTGACTTTTCAACAATTGAATCTGTATGACAATTCACTGAATGAAGCGGTGGTGGAGATTTCATTAAAAGGCCGTCAGATGTCAGTGACTAATGAGGAACTTGCCCCGGATCTTTCAACGAAAGGGTGTTTCCCGAAAGCGTGGATCAGAGATAAAGAAGGTTTCCGCCTGTTGAAAGGTGGAGATGAAGATGTAGTCGAAATAGAACTGCTTGCAAGCCGGATCTGCCAGTGCTTTGATATACGCCAGGTTAAATACGACGAATACTATTTTGAAGGAGAGCGTGTGACTCAGAGTAATCTGGTTACTTCGAAGAGATATTCTATGGTTTCAAAAATGGCCTTTGACATCTATGCATGTAATCATGATCTGGATACAATAGAAGTATGCAAAGCACTTGATCCGGTTACTTATTATGGCATGAATATACTGGATTATCTTACGGGAAATACAGACCGCCATCCTGAAAACTGGGGGTTCCTTATCGATAATGAAACAAACAGATATATATCACTATATCCGGTGATGGATTTCAATCAGTGTTTTCTGGCGTATGGCGATCTTAACGGCGCAAACTGCCAGACCGTCCTGCCTGAGAGGATGACGCAGAGGGAAGCGGCAGTTGAAGCTGTCAGGAAGATCGGGCTGAGGCAGATTCGCGAAATGGATATGAGTGAATTTGGCGACAGGAAAAAAGAAGCAGAGATGTTTTCCAGAAGGCTGACAGAACTCAAGAGCTGTATGAAGGACGAAGAGTAAGACCAATGACTTTAACTCAGTTAAACTATATTATTACTATAGCAGAGACAAAATCGATCAATAAGGCGGCTGAGAAACTTTACGTGTCCCAGCCCTCCCTGACCAGCGCGGTTCAGGAGCTTGAAAAGGAGCTGGGCATCACGCTGTTCTACCGCAGCGGGAGAGGCGTGACGCTGACGAATGACGGAGCGGAGTTCCTTCTGTATGCAAGGCAGCTCTACGGGCAGTATGAGGGAATCATGGAGCGGTATGGAAAGAACGGGTCGCTCAAGAAGAAATTCGGAGTCTCCGCCCAGCATTATTCTTTTGCGGTCAAGGCGTTCGTGGACATGGCAAAGGAGTTTGACATGTCGAAATATGAATTTGCCATCCGGGAGACAAGGACAGCGGAAGTGATCAGCGACGTCGGCACGATGAGAAGTGAGATCGGGGTTCTCTATCTGTCTGATTTTAACCGAAAGAGCCTGGAGAAGCTGCTTCGGTCAGCGGGGCTGGAGTTCCGCCATCTGATCGACTGCAAGGCTTATGTGTATCTCTGGAAAGGGCATCCGCTTGCAGGAGAAGAATCGATTTCTTTCAGGCAGCTTGCGGATTATCCCTGCCTCGCTTTTGAACAGGGGGATGACAGCTCTTTCTATCTCGCGGAGGAGATCCTGTCGACCAATGACTATCCAAAGATTATCCGCGCCAATGACAGGGCGACGATGCTGAACCTGATGATCGGCCTGAACGGGTATACGCTTTGCTCGGGGATCATCTGTGATGAGCTGAACGGAAACGATTTCCTTGCGGTTCCGTTCCAGGACGATGAGGTGAACCATAACAGTATCATGGAGATCGGATATATCGTCAGAAAGAATACCATCCTGAGCAGGATGGGAGAACTGTATGTGGAAGCGCTGAAGCGGTATCTGGGAATCGGGGAGAAGAAATAGAAGGGAAAGCGTACTCCTCCTCTCAGACTGAATCATTCAGGATGTTCTTGACTTCTTAATCTTACGAATGTAATATTAAAAGCGGGAGACCAAGGCAAAGGAGCCTGTGAGATTGTTTTTCTG
>CALWQS010000201.1 GCA_944383745.1 uncultured Mediterraneibacter sp.
GCGACCGCAGACAGCCAGGGAAGAGTGCTCCATGACTATGTGCTCGGGCTCTATGATTTCCTCGAGCGGCTTGTGAACAGATATCCGGATATACTGATCGAGGGATGCAGCGGCGGCGGCGGACGTTTCGACGCGGGAATGCTCTACTACACGCCGCAGATCTGGTGCAGCGACAACACAGATCCGATCGACCGTCTGGAGATCCAGTACGGAACGTCATTCATTTATCCGGCGTCTTCAGTCGGGGCGCATGTCTCCGCATCGCCGAACCACCAGACCGGAAGGATCACTTCCATGAAGACGAGGGGCATGGTCGCCATGGCTGGAACCTTCGGCTACGAGCTGAATCTGAATGAGCTCAGCGAAGAGGATAAGGATGAGATCCGCCGGCAGATCGCGGAGTATAAAAAGTATGCGCATCTCGTGCAGACCGGCCGCTATTACCGCCTGACGAACCCGCAGACGGACAACCAGGGCGCATGGGAGTTCGTCTCTGAGGATCAGACGGAAGCGCTCGTCCAGGTGGTTGGGATCAAGAAGCACGCCAACATGACAGTGGATTATATCAAGGTAAAGGGATTGAAGGAAAACACGATATACCGCGATACAGAGACCGGAAGAATCTACAACAGCACGGCGCTCAGAGAGGCGGGAGTGCCGAAACCGGTGCTGAACGGAGAATATCAGGCGTATCAGTGGCATTTTGTGTGTGAAGAATAGGAACGGGCAGATGGAGGTCAGAAAAAACATGGCAGGAAAAGCAAACATGGCAGGAAAAGCAAAGGCGGCGGGAAAAGCAAACATGGCGGGAAAAGCAAAGACAGCAGGGAAAACAAGAACCGCAGAGCCGAAGCGCAGCGCGGCGGAAGCCGACAGAATTTTCATGGAGCGTCTAGGGCGTCACCACGACGAGCTCAGATGGCTCTATATGGAGCTGTACGGGAACGACGATATGTTCGCGGAACTCTGCGGCCAGATGAAATGGTACTATGACCAGAGAACGGAGAAACTGAAAAAGCTGGATGCAGAGCGGGAGAAAGCCGGCGAATGGTACAGAAAGCGCGACATGCTCGGGATGATGATGTATATCGACAATTTCGCCGGGAATCTTCGGGGCGTGCAGGAGAAGCT
Source organism: uncultured Mediterraneibacter sp. (assembly GCA_944383745.1). GTDB lineage: Bacteria > Bacillota > Clostridia > Lachnospirales > Lachnospiraceae > Mediterraneibacter. Next base: position 1,132 of record CALWQS010000201.1, read on the forward strand.
TCCGTACCTGGAGAAATGTAATATAAACTATATCCACCTGATGCCGTTCCTCGATTCTCCGAAGGGAAGATCGGACGGCGGTTATGCGGTGGCGGATTTCCGAAAGGTAAAGCCGGAGCTGGGCACGATGGAAGAGCTCGCCGAGCTGGCGGACAAATGCCATGACAAGGGGATCAGCCTGTGCATGGACTTTGTCATGAACCATACGTCGGAGGACCACGAGTGGGCGGTAAAAGCGCGGCAGGGGGACGGCGAGTATATGAGCCGTTATTTCTTCTATGCCGACCCGTCCATCCCGCAGGAATACGAGAAGACGGTGCCGCAGGTGTTCCCGACCACGGCTCCGGGCAATTTCACCTATCTGCCGGAGCTGGGGCATTACGTCATGACGACGTTCTATCCTTATCAGTGGGACCTGAACTACCGCAATCCGCGGGTGTTCAATGAGATGATGTACAATTTCCTCTATCTTGCGAACCAGGGGATGGATATCATCCGTATTGACGCAGTGCCGTATATCTGGAAAGAACTGGGAACCAACTGCCGGAACCTTCCGCAGGTGCACACCATTGTCCGCATGATGCGCATGATCGGCGAGATCGTGTGCCCGGGGATCGTGCTCCTGGGAGAGGTTGTCATGGAGCCGGACAAGGTGGCTCCGTACTTCGGGACTGTGGAGAAGCCGGAGTGCCATATGCTCTACAATGTGACGACCATGGCGACGACATGGAACACGGTGGCGACAAGGGATGTGCGTCTCCTGAGAAAACAGATGGACATCGTCTGCGCCCTTCCGAGGGAATATACATTCCTGAACTATCTGCGCTGCCATGACGACATCGGCTGGGGGCTTGACTATGCGACCCTGAGCAGCTGGGGCATGAAGGAAGTACCGCACAAGAAGTATCTGAACGATTATTTCCAGGGAAAGACCGAGGGCAGCGTCAGCCGAGGTGAGCTCTATAATGAGGACCTGGTGACCGGCGACGCCAGGTTCTGCGCGACGACGGCGTCGATGTGCGGCGTGGAGAGCGCCGGGTTTGAGCAGGACGACGAGAAGATGGACTGGGCGATCCGCAAGGATCTGATGCTCCATGCATATATGTTTACGCAGTCCGGGATCCCGATGCTGTACAGCGGCGATGAGGTCGGACAGGTAAATGATTACTCTTATAAGGAGGATCCCGACAAGGCGCCGGATTCCAGATATATCCACAGAGGAAGGTTCAACTGGGATCTGGCAGAGAAGATCAGCGACAGGACAAGCGTCCAGGGACGGATCTTCAGCGGGCTTGAAGCGCTTGAGAAGATACGGAGGACCGAGGCGGTGTTCAACGCGGACGCGGAGGTATATACAAAGGACTATGACGACACGTCAGTCCTCTGGGTCGTGCGAAGGGCAGAGGGCGAAGAGCTTCATGCGGTGTTTAACTTCAGCGATGAGGGCAGGAAAATCTGGATGCCTGAGAAGGCGGAATACACAGACCTTGTCACAGGAGTAAGAGAAGAAGTCGAGACCGTGGATCTGTCCGGCTGGGATTTCGTTTGGATGAAGCGGGGATAAGCGAAGATTGGAACGGGAAGGATGCTCTGGACTATGCCCTGACAGAGGAAGGGCAGCAGCCGGCGGCAGACTGAGAAGATGCATTTCAGGCGGAGGACCTTATGATAAGGAGCCTCCGCCTTTTGATGTGCAGAAAAGAAGCCCTGTCTTGACGGATGGGATAGAATATTACAAGTATGACAGGTCATGTAAAATGAACAAAATGTAAGAAAACTTTCATAAAACGCATTTACGAAAATTTTACTTGCATTTTATGGGTTTGTGATATCGCAGTTACTCTCATGTATTTATAATAGGCACTGTGGCCAGCGATGATGCAGCTTCATAAAAATACGCAGCGATCCAGAACTGGCTTCAGCAATAGATGAAACAAACGAGTAAGAGAGTAACGGAGGAAATGATCATGAATTCACAGAATAAGATTTCTCAGTCACAGAAA
>CALWQS010000202.1 GCA_944383745.1 uncultured Mediterraneibacter sp.
CTGCCGCTTCCATCCCTTCGCTCAGAAACGCAGCCTTCTGATCCTCGATATGGCAGAGAAGCTCTTTCCTCACATCTTCCCTCGCCATCCTGCACCGGATCTGATCTGTCAATATCGTCAAATATTCTTCTGATCTCATACAACCCCTCCTGCCTCGAGCACGCTCAGAACGGCCTGCGCGTAAGTCTTCCATTCATCCTGTTTCTCAGCCAGCACTTTTCTCCCCGGTCCCGTAATACTGTAGTACTTTCGGACCTTGCTTCCCACCTCCTTTTCATACGCGGTCAAGAGTTTTTTCTCCTCCATGCTGTGGAGCAGCGGATACAGCGTCCCCGCCTTCAGCTCAAATACATTCTGTGACCGTTCCCTCAGCGTCTCGATCATCTCATAGCCGTACATATCCTTCTCTGACAGCAGCTTCAGCAAAAGCATCCCTGTGCTGCCCGACACCAGACTTTTATCAACCGACATTTCCGTTCCCTCCTTCGCAGTTCTGTACCGATATATCCTGTCCGCAGGATCTCTGCCGGCTTCATAACTCTGCAGCAGATATATCGATGATCTATATATTTTCTTAATTATATATAGATTATCGATATATGTCAATATACTATGCAGATATAGTCATTCCTGTTTTTCCTGTATCCAATCGTCTGTTTTCCATAAATGGCTCGCAGCACCGTGTAAAGCCGCTTTGATAAATTCCTTAAAAATCCTGCTGTTTTATGTTACAATTTTTCTATCCAATAGCAATACCTCGCTATTTTCTATTAAAAAATCATTTATTGGAAAGAAGGATGTGAACATGAACACAAGACCTGTTTTTCACGGAAGCGACATAGAAAAAATCTGTGCATATTATCATCTGGCAAAAGAAAACATCGTCAATTTCGGGGCCAATGTCAACCCCCTCGGGCTGTCTGAAAATGTAAAAAATGCCATTGCCGCCCACCTGGATCTTCTCTCCTCTTATCCCGACCGAGATTATACCTCGCTGAGAGAGACCATCTCCGGATGCTGCGGCATCCCTGCTGATTTTGTCCTGCCGGGGAACGGCTCCAGCGAGCTCATTTCGCTTCTCATCGAGGCAAGGGCGCCCAGGCATACCCTCATCCTGGGTCCCACCTACTCTGAGTATTCCAGAGAGCTATCCTTCTCGGGAAGCACGCAGGAATACTACCATCTTAGAGAGGACAGGAATTTTGAGCTTGATGTGGAGGATCTCTGCCGGACTCTTGAGAAAGGAGGACATGACTTCCTCATCCTCTGCAATCCCAACAACCCTACTTCCTCCGCCGTAATGCAGGAAGACCTGCGCGGTCTGCTCAGCTTCTGCTCGGAAAACGATATTTTTGTCATGATCGACGAGACCTATGTGGAATTTGCCCCGGATGTAAAGGCTGTGACAGCAGTGCCGCTGACAAAAGAATTTTCTAATCTGATGGTTCTCCGCGGCGTGTCCAAATTCTTCGCCGCGCCCGGGATGCGCCTCGGCTACGGGATCACCGGCAATGCTGATTTTCTCCGGACGATGAAGGAAAAACAGATTCCCTGGTCGCTGAACAGCATCGGCGCATTCGCAGGGGAGCAGATGCTCAAAGACAGCGGCTATATCGCAGAGACACGTTCGCTCATCCTCTCTGAGCGCAGCCGCATGTTCGGCGCGTTGAGTAAAATGTCAGGGTGCAGGGCATACACGCCCTACGCCAACTTCATTCTGGTCAGAATTACCCGGGACGGCCTGACCTCCTATGATGTGTTCGAAAAATGCATTAAAAAAGGGCTCATGATACGCGACTGCTCCTCCTTCCAGTGCCTGGACGGAGAATATGTCCGCTTCTGTATCATGATGCCCGGTGATAATACAAGGCTCCTCGATGTCCTCCATTCGGAATTATCCGAACACGGCATCTGACTCACCCTGAAGCCGCCGGCGGGCATCCATGTCTGCCCGCCGGAAATCTCCTACTGCAGTCCGAACGCCGCGAGCTGCATATCTGTGTCAAACGCCAGCGTGTACGTGATTTCCTGATTCTCATAGGCCACCACCATCTGCACAACTGCCGCCTTGACATTCCGCTGTTCCATTTGTGTTGTGTTGATCTCTTCTATTGACTGGAACTCACCCCAGTCTGAACCGATCTGTTCTTTTGCCTCGTCCATCTTCTCTTTCGTCATATTGGACCTGACTTTCTCGACCGTCATCTCCTGCAGACTGGAGTAATCCTCTGCATTCAGCAGCTGCACGACTTCCTCCGCCTTAGCCTTCACTTCCTCCGCGTCAAAAAGGCTGCTGTTCTCCAGCGAGCTGTTCTTGGGGAGCGCCCACCAGCACGCGATCGACACGACAAGAAGAATGACTGCCGCTGTGATGAACCGGCGCATGCGCTTCTGCTTTTTCTCTGCTGTTGTAAATGGATCGGTTGTGGTCTGTTTCTGCTTTTTCTTCAATGTTGTATGCCTCCGTGTTTGTATTTTGGGAATTAAGTTATTGTGTATATAATATCATTTTACGGAGATAAAGTCAGCAGGGGATTTTGTTATTATGAAAGACTTCAAAGGATTTCTTGATAAGTAAGCATCCAGTTCTGTCTGTGTCAAATAGTTCTTTGCAATTTCGGTATCGGATCGCTTAATTCTCTTTCCTTCCCAGGATGTCAGCCCCATATTTTCTTTCTCCGCATCAGCGCGCTGATATACGATTTCAGCCGCTGTATGCCGATGTGCTGCCCAGTGCATTTTATTTTGTACCTGCTTAAAGAACTGAACAGAGGCTTCCGCGCTTGGATCATAATCAATGCTGGTTGCATAAATCTCAAGTACTTTTCTTCAAAACACCTTACAGAATATAGATTATTCTATGTATCACAGTTTAACATACAATCACTAAAAATGCAGTAAATACGGGAATTTTTCAGAGTGCGCCCCCTCATGAATCACTTATCTTCACGGTGAATAATAGGGAGTATTTTATGCATGGTAGGCAAAATGTAGGCAATGCCTACCGTCAGATTTTCCTTGAACATTACCGCCGGATATGCTATATTGTGAATAGAAAAGGAACAACCGCCCACAA
>CALWQS010000203.1 GCA_944383745.1 uncultured Mediterraneibacter sp.
CTCCACAAAGCTGAGCATTGATATTAATAATGATATCCAGGCGGATATTTTTGACAAGATTGTGGACGCTGACTGGCTGTCTCTGAACAAATATTCAAACGGGGATATCCTGAACCGGTTCAACGGGGATATCGGTACGGTCAGCAGCAATGCGATCAGCTGGCTCCCGACGATCATAATCGCCGTATATAATTTTGTCGCGACCTTTTTTGTGATTATGCATTATGACTGGGTTATGGCGGTGATCGCGCTGGGGAGCGCGCCGGTCATGCTTCTGATGTCGCGCTTTATGATCAAGAAACAGAGGGATTACAGCAAGAAAGTGCGCGAGATGAGCAGTCAGCTGATGACGTTTGAGGTGGAGGCATTTTATAACTTTGATACGATCAAATCCTTTGGTGTCGCGCCGCATTACAGTAAGAAAATGCGCTGGTGGCAGGGAAAGTTCCGCGATATCAGCCTGAAGTACAATCTGTTTTCCATCAAGACAAATATCTTCCTCTCCATCCTCGGAACAGTTGTTCAGTTTGTGGCGTTTGGATACTGTCTGTTCCGCCTGTGGACGAACGATATTACATACGGAACGATGACACTGTTCCTTCAGCAGAGGAGCAATCTTTCCTCTGCGTTTAACAGTGTGGTGTCCATCATCCCGGCGTTTCTGAACAGTTCCGTCTCAGCGCACCGGATCCGCGAGTTGGTCGAGCTCCCCAGGGAGGTGCATATCCCGGAGAGCGGTGAGATGGATAAATACGCGGACCAGGGCTTTGAAGTGCAGATGAAGGATGTGAACTTCTCCTATGCAGAGGGGACGAGGGTGATCACAGAGTCGGCGTTCCAGGCGAAGCCGGGCGAGATCGTGGCGCTTGTAGGTCCTTCCGGCGAGGGAAAGACGACGATGATCCGCCTGATACTTGGACTTGTAAGGCCTGAGCAGGGCGAAGTGAAGCTGCGGGCGCTGGGAGCACGGGAGATCGAGATGAACGCAGAGACCCGTCACCTCTTTGCCTATGTCCCGCAGGGAAATACGATCCTTTCCGGGACGATCGCCGAGAATATGAGGATGGTGAAGGAAGACGCCACGGATGAAGAGATCATCGAGGCGCTGAAGGTGTCCTGTGCCTGGGAGTTCGTGGAGAAGCTTCCTCTGCAGATCAACAATAGCGTGGGAGAGAGAGGAAGGGGACTGTCCGAGGGGCAGGCGCAGCGCATTGCCATTGCCAGAGCGGTTCTCCGTGACGCTCCGATCCTCCTTCTTGACGAGGCGACGTCGGCTCTCGATGTGACGACAGAGAGGACTGTGCTCCGCAATATCGTGAAGCAGCATCCGAATAAGACTTGTATTGTGACGACACACAGGCCCAGCGTGCTCAATCTCTGCCAGAGAGTCTACCGCGTGATGGAGACGCATGTGACAGAATTGAGCGAGGAAGAGTCCAGCCGCATGGCGATGGACTTCTGAGAACTCCGTGGAAAGAAGGCTGAAGAAGGGTTTCTTCAGCGGGAGAGGTGAAGGATTTATGATCGAGAGGGTTGTGGATACGCGGGAATATGTATCCGTTCTTCGGGAAATTGCCGAGAGCGGGAAGATCGTTTCGCTCCGGATCGCCGGGAGCAGCATGTCGCCGTTCCTGGCGCACGGCAGGGATTATATCTATTTCACGAAGCCGGACAGAGAGCTGAGGGCCGGGGATATGGTCTTCTATCAGAGAAAGAACGGGCAGTACGTTATGCACCGTATCTATAAGAAAAAGCCGGAGGGATATTATATTGTCGGCGACGCGCAGACGGAGATTGAAGGTCCGGTGGACCGCGGACAGATTTTTGCTCTTATTATCAAGGTGAAGCGAAAAGACAGGATCATCCGGCCGGGAGATTTCTGGTGGGAGTTCTTCGAGCATGTATGGATCCGCATGATCCCGCTGCGCAGGCCTGCCGTCCGTATCTATTCGGCAGTGTCAAAGCTGCTGCGGCGCTGACACGGCGCAGGGAGAGCAGCGCTGCGGATACGCCGCTTTGGAAAAGGAGAGCAACAATATGGTAGATATACATACGCATATACTGCCCGGGCTGGACGACGGCGCGGCCGACATCTATGACACGATCGAGATGGCGGAGCTGGCATATGAGAGCGGGACTACGGTCATCGTGGCGACGCCCCACTGCAATCTGCCCGGGCTGTACGCCAATTATTTTGGCAGGGAATACAGCAGCACATTCATCCGGACACAGGAGATTCTGAAGCAGGAGCAGCCGGGGATCACGCTGATGCCCGGCATGGAGGTGTTCGCGACAGAGGACGTGCCGCGGCTGCTGACAGAGGGGAAGATCTTTCCCATCAACAGGACAAGATACGTTCTGCTGGAGTTTGACTTCGGGGAGGATCCTGATTTCGCCTCAGAGCTGCTGCGCCGGGTGAAGGAGCTGCGGGCGCGGCCGGTGGTCGCCCATCCGGAGCGATATGAGTTTGTCCAGGACGACCCGTCCGTTGTATACGAATGGAAGAGAAAAGGGTATGAGGTTCAGGTCAACAAGGGCAGCTTCCTCGGGCGGTTCGGCAGAAAGGCGCAGGACGCGGCGTATGCCCTCCTGAACCACAATCTGGTGACGGCTGTCGCAAGCGACGCGCACAGCCCGATGCAGAGGACGACGTGCATGTCGGATGCGTACGGGCATCTGCTGCAGTCTTACCCGAAGGATTATCTGGACGCTCTGTTTACAGAGAACCCGAGATATATCTGCAGCGGGCTGAGACCGATCCGGTTTCGGCGGATCCCGTTCAGAACGACATACTGACAGCAAGGAGTATAGATATGAGAAGGTTAAGGATAACGATCATTGTATTATTCGTACTATCGGGGATTGTATTTCTCGGCTATAATATCGCGGAGCGGATGCTTTCCGATCATACGCCGCCGGTTATCTCATCGGATACGGACACGATCTCAGTGAGCGTTGCGGCAGATAAATCCGAGCTGCTCGCAGGACTTACGGCGGAGGATGACAAGGACGGCGATCTGACAGATTCGATCAGGAT
>CALWQS010000204.1 GCA_944383745.1 uncultured Mediterraneibacter sp.
GTCAACAATTAAATAATCGTTTAATTAAAAATGAAGTCTGCTGCGGCTGGATACAGCAGTAGATTTCAAGATAAAGGAGAGAGTTAAGATGAAAAAGACTTATAAGATCGATGTAGATTGTGCAAACTGTGCAAATAAGATGGAGCAGGCCGCGAAGAATACAGCGGGAGTCAAGGACGCAGTGGTAAACTTCATGACGCTTAAGATGAACGTGGAGTTTGAGGAAGGGCATGACGCGAAGGCTGTCATGCAGGAAGTGCTTAAAAACTGCAAGAAAGTGGAAGACGACTGCGAGATTTTTATCTGACCATATATTCAGGGATACTTTCCCCGGGTCTGATAAAGAGACCCGGGGCGTAAAAATATCAAACAAATAAACAATTAAGCAAATGTTTAATTCAAAAATAAAAGAGGGAACAATATGAATAAAAAACAGAAAAAAATGCTGGCGAGGATCCTGGCCTCAGCGGTTCTCATGATCGGCCTTCAATTTCTGCCGGTCAAAGGATATATCAGATTCGTGCTCTATCTGATCCCATACCTTATTATCGGATACGACATTCTAAGTAAAGCGTTCAAAGGCATAAAGAACCGGCAGCCATTTGACGAGAGCCTTCTGATGGCGGTCGCGACCGTCGGCGCTATCGTGATCGCCCTTTACGGAGACGGCGATTATACAGAAGCGATTGCGGTTATGCTGTTCTATCAGATCGGCGAGTGGTTCCAGAGCTATGCGGTCGGGAAGAGCAGGAGAAATATCAGCGATCTGATGGATATCCGTCCGGACTACGCGAATATCGAGGTAAATGGACAGCTGGAGCAGGCGGACCCGGATGAAGTGGAGATTGGCTCCGTGATCATCGTCCGGCCGGGAGAGAAGGTGCCGATCGACGGAATTGTGATGGAAGGAAACTCTGCCCTGAACACAAGCGCGCTCACGGGCGAGAGCCTGCCGAGGGATGTGGCGGAAGGCGATGAGATCGTCAGCGGATGTATCAATATGACGGGTGTTCTGAAGATAAAGACGACGAAAGAATTTGGAGAGTCTACAGTCTCGAAGATTCTTGATCTGGTGGAGAATGCGAGCTCCCGCAAGTCGAAGTCTGAAGAGTTTATCACGAAATTTGCGAGGATCTATACTCCGGCTGTCGTGTACAGTGCGGCTGCTCTTGCGGTTCTTCCGCCGCTTGTACGGATGCTCGGCATGGGGCTTCCGGCAGACTGGGGGACATGGATATACAGGGCGCTTACATTCCTTGTCATAAGCTGTCCGTGCGCGCTGGTCATCAGTATCCCGTTAAGCTTCTTCGCGGGGATCGGCGGAGCCAGCAATGCAGGGGTCCTTGTCAAAGGCTCCAATTATTTGGAAACGTTATCACAGACAAAATGTGTAGTGTTTGACAAGACAGGTACGCTTACCCAGGGCGTCTTTGAAGTAAATGAAGTCCATCACAATGAGATGGACAGAGAGCAGCTTCTTGAATACGCGGCGCTTGCTGAGAGTTCGTCCTCTCATCCGATCAGCAGGAGCCTGCAGCGGGCATACGGAAAAGAGATCGACCGCAGCAGGGTGACAGACGTCCGTGAGATCAGCGGAAACGGTGTGATGGCGAAAGTGGATGGAATCGAAGTGGCGGCGGGGAATGCCAAGCTTATGGATAAGCTCGGTGTGAAATGGATCGACTGCCATCAGGCGGGAACGATCGTCCATATGGCGGCAGGCGGGACCTATGCGGGACACATCGTGATCTCAGATGTGGAGAAACCGCATGCGAAGGAAGCGATTCGGGCGCTGCGCTCGGCGGGTATTGAGAAGACAGTCATGCTTACCGGTGATTCGCGGAAAGTCGCGGAGCATGTAGCGGCAGACCTGGAAATCGACGAAGTGTATGCGGAACTTCTCCCGGGTGACAAGGTTGCTAAGGTGGAAGAACTCCTGGAACAGAAAACGAACAGAGGAAAGCTTGCCTTTGTCGGCGACGGGATCAATGACGCGCCGGTCCTTACCAGGGCGGATATCGGCATTGCTATGGGCGCTATGGGCTCTGACGCGGCGATCGAGGCGGCGGACATTGTCCTCATGGATGACGATCCGATGAAGATCGCGAAGGCGATCAAGATATCCAGAAAATGTCTCCGCATCGTGTACGAAAATATCTGGTTTGCTATAGGTGTCAAGGTGATCTGCCTGGTACTCGGAGCTGTAGGTATTGCCAACATGTGGCTCGCCATTTTCGCGGATGTGGGCGTTATGATTATTGCAGTGCTCAATGCGATTCGGGCGCTGTTTGTGAAAAAACTGTGAAAAGGGACAGGGCAAAAGTCAATTGGGGACGTAGTGAAATTGAATTTTACTACGTCCCCAATTGACTTTAGAGAGGACTTTAGAGACCGGGAAAACCGGAAACACCCCTTGACGAATCGCGGTTTTCTCTATATAATAGCATGTGCATAAATCCAAAAGCAAAAGCTGTGACGGAGACAGTAGGTCTTACCCGAACATCCCAGCGAGCCGGGAGATGGTGCGAGCCCGGTATCAGTAGAGTACTACCGAAGATCACTCCCGAGCCGCAGCCCAGAAGGCGCGCCGGATATGCAAGGTGAGAGTAAGGGCTGACGTGAGTTCCCGCGTTAGGGGAATCCATATGGAAGGCGCATGCGCCGGAGTATGCAGTAACAGGTGGTTGAAACGAGAGAGATGGCTTTCGTCCTTTTACGGACGGAAGCCTTTTTTTCTGCCGGTTTGGAATCATTCGTTACGGCCCGAGCGAGAGCGTGTCCGCCGGCGATACATCGCCGTGCAGGGCCGGAGAAAGAAAGGAAGTTAGAAATGTACAAAAAAGTATCAACAGATATGAATTTTGTCGGCCGTGAAAAGGAAGTCGAGAAATTCTGGGACGAGAACCACATCTTCGAGAAGAGCATTGAAGAGCGTGAGGGATGCCCGGAATACATCTTCTACGACGGACCGCCGACAGCCAACGGGAAACCGCATATCGGACACGTGCTCACACGTGTCATCAAGGA
>CALWQS010000205.1 GCA_944383745.1 uncultured Mediterraneibacter sp.
ATCAATGAGCTCGACCTGGAGCATCCTCTGGAGAATGCAGTGTATCCGGAGCTTACCCCGCTTCTCGAGGCGATGGACAGGCAGAATAAAGAGAAGGAAGCAGTGTCCAACATGAGAAAGGAATTTTCAGCGAACGTATCCCACGAGCTGAAGACGCCGCTGACTTCCATCTCAGGGTATGCGGAGATCATGATGAACGGCATGGTGCGTCCGGCGGATATGCCTGTGTTTACAGAGCGGATCTATAAGGAGGCGAGGCGCCTCATCACACTCGTGGAGGATATCATCAAGCTTTCTAAACTGGATGAAGAGTCCGTAGAGCTGGAGAAGGAGGAGGTCAACCTCTATGAGCTCACCCGGGAGATCGTGAGCAGGCTCGCGCCCCAGGCGGCGCAGAAGAACATCCACATGGAGGTTACGGGCGAGCCTGTCATGTACAAGGGCATCCGCCAGATTCTGGATGAGATGGTATACAATATCTGCGAGAACGCGGTCAAATATAACAATGACAACGGGCGCGTGTCCGTGTGGGTCGGCAGCACGCTGGACGGTCCGAAGATCAGCGTGTCAGACACAGGGATCGGAATCCCGAAAGAGCACCAGGAGAGGATCTTCGAGAGATTCTACCGTGTGGACAAGAGCCACTCCAAGGAGCGCGGGGGCACAGGGCTCGGTCTGTCGATCGTCAAGCATGGAGCGATCCTCCATGGGGCGAAGGTAAATGTAGAGAGCAGTGAAGGAAAAGGGACGAGGATGGAGATCCTTTTTCCGAAAAATTAAGAAATCCGGGCTGTCGGCTGACGGCTCGGTTTTTTCTTGCCCTCGGAGGGATGGTGTGCTATTATGGATATAACACGGCGCAGAAAGGAAAGGTGAGAGTATGCTGATAGAAGTTGATTTTAACAGTGACGAAGCGATCTACGTACAGCTCTGCAATCAGATCATCCTGGGGATCGCGACTTCCGTGATACAGGAGGGGGATTCCCTGCCGTCGGTCCGCCAGCTTGCGGATACGATCGGAGTAAATATGCACACAGTGAATAAGGCATACAGTGTGCTGAAGCGGGAGGGGTATATCAGCCTTGACAAGCGCAGGGGCGCCGTGATCGCGCTGGACATCGACAAGATGGAGCAGCTCGAAGAGATGAGGCGTCAGCTCAGGATTGTGCTTGCCCGGGGATGCTGCAAGAATATTTCCCGGCAGGAGGTACATAATCTGGTAGATGAGATTTTTGACGACTATGAATGACCTGACAGGAGGAGTTTATGCAGACACCATATACAAAGCAGGCCGGCAGCGCGATTAAATATGCCGGCAGAAAGGCAAGGGAGATGCGCCACCCGTATATCGGGACGGAGCATCTTCTCCTTGGACTCAGAAATGAATACGCGGGAGTGGCAGGGCAGGTGCTGGCTCAGAACGGGGTGGAGGAAGAGAAGATCCTTCATCTCATGGATGAGCTGATCGCGCCGGCGGACGACGTGCTGGGCAGCAGGAAGCCGGAGCAGAGCCCCCGTCTTGAGGATATCCTGGAGAACAGCGGGCGGGAGGCGCGCAGGCTGCGTTCGTCCGCAGTGGGGACGGAGCATCTGCTCCTGTCCATGATCCGGGACGTGGACTGTGTGGCGACAAGGATACTGATCACGCTCAATATCAATCTCCAGAAGATATTCCAGGATATCATGACCGCAGCGGGCGCAGACCCGAAGGAGTATCAGGAGGAGCTTCAGGAAGAGGCGAAGGGCGGACATTCCATGGTGGAGCAGTTCTGCACCGACATGACAGCGCGCGCGGAGGCGGGAAAACTGGACCCGGTCGTGGGAAGGGAACAGGAGATGTACCGGCTGATGGAGGTGCTGAGCCGGAGAACGAAGAATAACCCGTGCCTGATCGGCGAGCCGGGCGTGGGCAAGACCGCCATTATCGAAGGACTCGCGCAGAGGATCGCAGCGGGCGTCGTCCCGGAGAAGATGAAGGAAAAAAGGATCTATACGCTGGATCTTCCGGGGCTGATCGCCGGGTCGAAGTACAGGGGAGAGTTCGAAGAGCGGATGAAGGGGCTTATAGCGGAGGTGGAGTCCGACGGGAACATCATCCTGTTCCTCGATGAGATCCACACGATGATCGGGGCGGGCGGCGCGGAGGGCGCGATCGATGCCTCCAGCATCCTGAAGCCCTCGCTGGCAAGGGGCGAGCTGCAGCTCATCGGTGCCACCACGATTTCCGAATACCGGAAGTACATTGAGAAGGACGCCGCCCTGGAGCGCCGGTTTCAGCCGGTATCCGTGGAGGAGCCTGCAAAGGAGCAGTGCGTCGAGATACTCAAAGGCCTGAGGGAGAAGTATGAGAACCACCACCGAGTCGTGATCAGCGACGAGGCGGTGGAAGCGGCAGTGCGCATGTCCGAGCGGTATATCACAGACCGCAACCTGCCGGACAAGGCGATCGACGTCCTGGATGAGGCGTGCTCCAGGGTAAGTCTCAGGGGATATAAGGTCCCGGAGGAGCTCAATGCGCTGGAGACGTCTCTGAAGGAGCTGATCTGCGAGAAGGAGGACTGCATCAAGGCAGGCGATTTCGCCGAGGCGTCCCTGATCCAGAAGGAACAGGACGAGGTGAGCCGGAAGATCGAGGCTGTGAAAAAGCGGTTTCGGAAAAAGAGCGCATCCCTCAGCCCGCAGGTCGGGGAGGATGATATCGCGGAGGTCGTCTCCGCCTGGACGAAGATCCCGGTCCAGAAGCTGGCGGAGAGCGACGCGGACCGGCTCAAAAAGCTGGAATCTGTGCTTCACAGAAGAGTGATCGGTCAGGAAGAGGCGGTCAGCGCCGTGGCGCGCGCCGTGAAGAGAGGACGGATCGGGCTGAAGGACCCGAGACGCCCGATCGGCTCTTTCCTCTTCCTCGGACCGACCGGCGTGGGCAAGACGGAGCTGTCGAAGGCGCTTGCAGAGGCGCTGTTCGGGAATGAAGAGTCCATGATCCGCGTCGATATGTCCGAGTA
>CALWQS010000206.1 GCA_944383745.1 uncultured Mediterraneibacter sp.
GAAGGGATGCTGACCAGAAGCCTGTTCTGGTATCCGATCCCCCAGTTTCTGTCTGCTGACAAGATTGCCTTCATCTCTCCGTCTCCTCTCTCATCATGCTATACTGCCACAGGGATATTTTTGATCTGCGGGTGTGTCTCATAATCCTCCAGCCTCACGTCGTCCGGGGTGAAATCATAGAAGTCCGTAATCTCCGGGTTCAGCCAGAACTTTGGCGCTGGAAGCGGCTCTCTTGAGATCAGTTCCTCGATCATTGGGATATGCCTGTCATAGATATGTGCGTCTGCGATCACATGAACGAACTCTCCCGCCTTCATGCCGCACACCTGTGCGAGCATGTGGATGAGCACCGCATACTGGCACACATTCCAGTTGTTCGCCGTCAACACGTCCTGGGACCGCTGGTTCAGAATGCCGTTGAGCGTCAGGACGTCGCTGCCCTTCTCCTTTGTCACGTTGAACGTCATGCTGTACGCGCACGGATAGAGATGCATCTCATGCAGATCCTGATGCACGTAGATATTCGTCATGATGCGGCGGCTGTACGGATTGTTCTTCAGGTCGTAGATCACCCGGTCCACCTGATCCATCATCCCTTCCTTATACTGGTGCTTCACTCCCATCTGATAGCCGTACGCCTTCCCGATCGAGCCGGTCTCGTCCGCCCAGCTGTCCCATATATGGCTCTTCAGCTCATGCACGTTATTGGACTTCTTCTGCCAGATCCACAAAAGCTCGTCCACGCAGCTCTTGATCGCCGTGCGGCGCAGCGTAAGCGCCGGAAATTCCTTCGACAGGTCATATCGGTTCACAACCCCGAATTTCTTAACCGTATAGGCGGATGTGCCGTCCTCCCATACAGGGCGCACCTTCTCTCCCTCCGTGCTCGTACCGTTGTCAATGATATCCCGGCACATGTCTATAAATACTCTGTCCGCGTAGCTCATAGTTTCCTCCTTCACTTTCAGCCCATGCATCCGTCCCGCAGGCTCCGCCGCTCTTCCGGCTCAGATCACGGTTCCGCAATATTGTAGAGCAGCTTCTCCAGATTCTTTGTCAGCGACTCCACTTCGCGCTTCGACATCCCTCTCGTCAGCTCCCGGTCCAGCTTCCGCCGATCCGCCTCCATCCTTCTCTGTATGTCATAGGCTTTCTCTGTCAGATAAATGTTATTCTTTCTCCTGTCCTTTGCATTCGGGACGCACAGGATGTATCCCTTCTCGTCCAGGCGCTTCAGTATCCCGGTCACCGTAGGGTTCTTAAGATTCAGCGCCTTCTCCACGTCCCGCTGGCTGACCTCGTCCCTGCTCGTGTGGAAGAGGTAATCGAGCACCGCGCACTGCGAGGCTGTAATCCCGATCTTGCGAAGGCGTTCGTTCAGATCCTTCTCATATACATTATTTATCTGCTTTATCATAAACCCGATGGGCCTGGTTCTCTTCTCCATTCCGCACTCCCCCGGTTTTCCTCTGCACTCCTGCTTCTCTATGCCTTAGTATTCTCTGATCACGCTGCTGATCTCGAAGATACTGTCCATGCCGCCAAGCTCTCCGAGCGCATCCTTCATATGCTTTTCCTTCACCTTCTCTGTGACAATGACAAGCTCCGCCTGATCCTTCCGCGCATTTTTCTGCACGACTCTGGCGATGCTCACATTGTGCTCTCCGAACACACAGGCAATCTGCGCGAGAACGCCGGGACGGTTCTTCACCTGCATCCGCAGGAAAAATTTATTTTCCGCCTCTCCAAAATCTTTCACGGGGATCTGCCGGTAGCATGTGCAGCTGATCCTTCCCGTGCAGTCATATGCGAGATCCCTCGCCGCGTCGATCACGTCCCCGACCACAGCGCTTGCCGTGGGCATCTCCCCTGCGCCCCGGCCGTAGAACATGGCGTCGTCGACCGCGTCGCCGTGGATGAATACTGCATTGAAGGAATCCCTGACGGATGCAAGCGGATGATCCTTATTTATCATCATGGGATACACGCCCACCTCAATCCCGGTCTCTGTGCTTCGCGCCACGCCGAGCAGCTTGATCACGCTGTCAAACTCTCTGGCGTACTCAATATCCGCCGCAGTGATCTTCGTGATCCCTTCCGTGTATACGTCAGAGAATACGACCCGTGAATGAAACGCGATGGAAGCCATGATGGCGACCTTGCGTCCCGCATCAAGGCCTTCTACATCTGCCGTTGGGTCGGCCTCCGCATAGCCAAGCTCCTGCGCCTGCTTCAGCGCGTCTGCGAAGTCCATTCCCTCTTCAAACATCTTTGTCAGGATATAGTTCGTCGTTCCGTTCACAATTCCCAGCACATCTGAGATCTCATTTGCCGCAAGGCACTGCTTCAGCGGACGGATAATCGGTATCCCGCCGGCAACGGCAGCCTCAAAGAGAAAATCCTTCCCGTGCTCCTGCGCTGTGTCAAGAAGCACTCTTCCTTCTTCCGCGATCAGGTCCTTATTCGCGGACACTACGTTCTTGCCCGCTCTCAGCGCCTCGAGGATGATCGTCCTTGCCGGCTCCATGCCGCCCATCACCTCGACGACGATCTGTATCTCGTCGTCCCCGATGATCTCATGCCAGTCGTCCGTCAGAAGGGAGGGATCGATCCCTTCTCTCTTCTTATCTATATTGTGCACAAGTATCTTCTTGATCTCGAGCTCCGCGCCGATCGTCTTCTCCATGATATCCGCGCGCCTGTTGATCAGCTTATATACTCCTGTCCCCACTGTTCCGAGCCCTAACAGTCCGATCTTGATCTTCTTCATCCTGACACCTCTCTTAGATATTTTCTTCTGCATTCTGTCCCGCCTGAGGGCAGATGGCAATATTCACAGTATAGCACAGATGTCAAGGGGAAGAAAAGCCCCGGAAATGAGAAACCGTATCAACAGCTTCAAACATTGCTGTTTAC
>CALWQS010000207.1 GCA_944383745.1 uncultured Mediterraneibacter sp.
CTGGTGAACCAGTTCCCCTGCTTTTTCCGGGCGCGCCATCTGCCGCGCCTTCTAACATTTTTTGACATAAACACACACCTTTACCGGAATATTATTTCACCTGCACTAAATAGTACAACAATCTCCTGCCGGATTCAACTGTTTCCCCGAAATCTATTCATATTTTGCCAGCTCGTCCAGGATACATCTTGCCTTTTCGCTCCAGGTATTGGCGCGCGCCTCGCTGTCAAGGAGCTCCAGATACTCCGCGTCCTCCCTGAGCGCATATGCTCTGTCCAGCTGCGCAAGGAACTCGTCATGGTCATGCCCTATGAGCACCGACTTGTATTTTCTGCATTCATCCATATCTGTCGTCACAACGGGCTTATTCAGCGCCATATACTCAAACAGCTTCACCGGAGAGGTCGCTTTCGTTATGTCATTGATCAGAAACGGTATCGTCAGTACATCGA
Organism: uncultured Mediterraneibacter sp.; assembly: GCA_944383745.1. GTDB lineage: Bacteria > Bacillota > Clostridia > Lachnospirales > Lachnospiraceae > Mediterraneibacter. The sequence goes on from CALWQS010000207.1 coordinate 453, forward strand.
TACGCGCGGCATAATTCTGCAGCACAGCATAATCCTTTGCACCGCAGAAATGGATATTCCTGCACCGGTCTACCCCTGACTTATCGTAAGAGTCATCGTATTTGATACCGAAAAGCACTACCTGATAGCGCCCGGATGCATCGATCTTTTTCAGCAGTTCATAGTCGAACCACTTTGCCAGGGCACCGTAGTATCCGATCACAGGCTGCCCCTTCTCCAGAATCTTCTCGAAATCTCTGTCAAGCCGGAAGTTCCCGTCACAGTTGTCATGGAAATGAGCATAATCCACACCGTTGCTGGAATAGACAAGCCTTTCCCGTCCCCGCTTCTCAAGCACGTCCTTCTCCAAAGCTCCCGCAGTCACAACAACGAAAATCTCAGGCGTGTTCATCGCCATATCGTACTTTTCCTTCACATTGACCGGAAGCTGATCCGTCCCCGCAAGATGCGGATTCAGGTCGTCGATGTACTCATACACCACCTTGTAGCCGCGTTCCATATATTCCCTGACCTTCTTGGCAGGCATCGTCCAGTCCGTCGAATAAAACTGCAGATATCTCGGCGCGTTTCTCTTCTCGATCTCTTCATGAAGGATTCTGGAAAACGCAGTGTTCGCGTAATTCACAAGATAGAGATTATCCGCCTGTTTCTTCATCCTCGGGACATCGTCCGTAAATCTTGTCACCTCATAGAAGACCAGCGTCCGCTGCCTGGCAAAATTGCTGAAAATATGCTGCGGGCGCTGATAAAGCGGGACATTCCATCCGAAAGAACTGCGCCATATCACAATCCTGTCGTAGGTATCCCTGTCCAGGATCCTGCCGATCTTCGCCGCGATCTTTTTCTTGTGCAGCGCCATCAGGATCCGTTCTCTCAGAGAAATCTTCACAAGATAATTCGAGCATATATAGTCGGCAGCCTTTTTCACTGTCCCGGCAATGCCGTATTTTTTTATCAGATTTTTTAATTTGCTAATTTTGTCTCTCATCTTTTTCCCACTGAGACAGCCGGCGCTTCAGTTCCTCTGCCCTTGCAGACCAGTCGTTCTGCCATGCGCACTCTCTCAGCCTTTCTTTCATCTCATTGTCTTCCCGCTGTTCATAACACTCAATCACCGCCCGGACAAATTCTTCTGCCGACCCGGCGGTCCTGACCACATCATATTTTCTGCACTCCGGCAGGTCAGTGGTCACGATCGGTTTTCCCATTGCCATGTATTCGAACAGTTTCACCGGGGATGTCGCCATCGTAATCTCATTGACGGCAAACGGAATGACGCACACGTCAAAATAATGCACGTACCCTGCCAGCTCTGTATAGTCCTTCCTGCCGAAGTACCTGACATTCTCCCGCTCCGCAAGCCCGCTCTTCGTCAGCGAGCCGTCATGCTCGATCCCGATCAGGATGATCTGGATCCGTTCATCATCTGCCAGCCTCCCGAGCAGTTCATAGTCGACCCAGCTTGCCAGCGCCCCGTAATACCCGACATGGATACGATCCGCTCTCAGCCAGGACAGATATTCCCTGTCTTCTGTGATGCTCTCCGGCAGGAACCTTCCGCATTCCGCCCCGTTTGGAATGAGGGCGATATCCGCCGCGCCTGCCATTTTCCTGGCATTTTCATACAGCTTATCCGCTGTCGTGACTACAAGTGCATCCCTCTTCCCGATCAGGAAACGATGGCGTTCCATGACCATCCGGATCTTCCGCGGAGCAATCAGGTCCGGATTGATATCATCCACATATTCATAGATGACACGGAACCCGAGCTTTAGATAGCGGGTGATTCTTGCCAGCGGGACTGTGTCCGTGGAATATACCATCAGATATCTGTGTTCAATCTTTCCGGCCGCCTCCAGCAGGTATTTCCTGAAATAATACAGATCGAGGACATAGACCGAGCGGCCGATCCTTGTGATCCTTCCCCGCTCTTCAAAGTCAATATCATAGTAGGAATTATACAGCACCAGAGTATCGCTGTCCCCCATATTAGTCAGAAGATGCTGCGGCCTCTGCATCATAATATTCTTATATCCGAAATGATTTTCAAATATGATGATCCTTTTGTATCCTCTGCTAAGTATCCTGTCCAGAATACCTCTGCGTCCCGGCGCTGTCGGACTCCCATCCGAGCGCTCCGCCTTCTTCCACTTAACCGCCGCCATCTTCACAGTGCCGGCAATTCCCAGGCTCTGCGCTTTCTTCAGCTTATCTCCGATTCCCATTCTTTTCTTTCCTCAGCTCAAACAAAAATTTAACATTACTGTCCCAAAACCGCTTCAGCCGCTTCGGCTCGCTCGCGATACGGTAGAGCCACTCCAGATTGTGCCTGATAAAAAAAGCAGGTGCCCTCTTCTTCCGCCCGCTGAGCACATCAAAGCTTCCGCCCACTCCGATGAAAACGCCCTTGCCGGCCCTGCGGTAAT
>CALWQS010000208.1 GCA_944383745.1 uncultured Mediterraneibacter sp.
TCTTTTTTTGCTGAAGGAACACGCCCCTTTTTGTTCTTTCCAAACATTGCACTTGTCTCCTCCCTTTAAATATGCATCCATTATTGTAACCGAATGCATAAAAATACACAATATAAAAATTACAGGAATCGACAAGATTTTATACCCCAACAGTTCAGCCATCGGGTTGCGCGGGAGAGAAAATCATGCTCGCATGATTTTATGCAAATGTCATGAACCATTCCACCGTCTTCGGGTCGTAGTGGGAGAAGAACAGGCTCTCTCCTGTGTCCAGCGCCCGGATCTTCTGCATCTCTTCTTCGTTCAGCGCAAAATCAAAGATCTGGAAATTTTCCTCCATCCGTTCCCTGTGCGTGGACTTCGGGATCGCCACGACGCCGCTCTGAATAAGGAAACGCAGCGCGGTCTGTGCGGCCGTCTTTCCGTATTTCTTGCCAGTTTCAACGAGCACCGGATTCTGGAAGAAATTATTTTTTCCTTCTGCGAACGGTCCCCAGGACTCAATCTGAACGCCCCGGTCTTTCAGATACTTCCGCGCGGTTTCCTGCTGCTGGAATACATGAGTCTCGATCTGGTTGACCGCGGGCTTGATCTCCGCAAAATGATAAAGATCGATCAGACGGTCCGGATAAAAATTTGACACCCCGATCGCCCTGACTTTTCCTGCTTTATACGCTTCCTCCATCGCCCGGTAAGTTCCATAATAATCCCCGAACGGCTGATGGATCAAAAGAAGATCCAGATAGGATGTGCGCAGTTTTTGAAGGGATTCTTCGATCGACGCCTTTGCCCTCTCATAACCGGCATTGCTGATCCATACTTTTGTAGTGAGGAAAAATTCTTCTCTTGGCAGTCCGCTCTTTACCAGCGCGCTCCCCACGCCTTCCTCGTTTCCATACGCCTGCGCGGTGTCAATGCTCCGGTATCCCACATCCACTGCCTCCAGCACACAGCGCTCTGTCTCTTCCGGCGGAGTCTGATATACTCCATAACCGAGCATGGGCATTTTCACACCGTTATTTAATTCTGCATATTCCATCTGTCATACCTCCTGCTATTCAAAATCTTTCATATTGGTTCGCAGCAATCTTTCTCTTGCTTCTCTGCTGCTGGTTTTATTTTACTTTTTCACATGGAGAATGTACAATAAGAATACAGGAATGCAGATTTCATATGATGAATACTGAAAACAAATAAAGAAACAGGCGGGTCCTGGGCTGATCCGCCGGAAGACAAGGAGGTTGTTATGTTTACATTAGAAGAACTGGAACAATTCGCCGCATTTGCGGAAGCCGGCACCCTCTCCCAGGCTGCGGAAAAGCTCCATATCTCACAGCCCACGATCACGCGGACCATGCAGCATCTGGAAGAGTGCTTCAAAGTCCCACTGTTCGTCCGCGGGAAGAACAGGATCTCTCTGAACGAGACCGGGCGCTTTGCCGTGGAGCAGGCTCGCCGAGTCCTCGATGCAGCAGACTCCGCCCTGAGGCAGGTGCAGGATTACGACCGGAGCCTGCGCACCATCACAGTCAGCTCCTGCGCCCCGGCGCCGCTGTGGTATGTGCTTCCCGCACTCTCCTCTGCATTTCCCCGCATGACGATCGCGTCCTCCCTGAAAGATTCCGCCAGCGTATGGGAAGACCTTTCTTCTGATCTGTGCAGGATTGCTGTCCTTCCTCACGAGAGCCGGGACGACCGTTTCCTTTCGTTTCCCTTCCTCAGGGAGCGCCTGTTCATCTGCGTCCCTCCGTCCCATGCACTTGCCGGGAAAACTTCTGTCACATTCCGCGACCTGAACGGATTTAATTTTCTCCTCAAGTCAGAGATTGGCTTCTGGGACGGGATGTGTCGGGAGAAAATGCCCGCTTCACATTTTCTCGTACAGAACGATGAGTTTGAATTTAACGAACTGGTCCGCAGCTCTTCCCTGCCCTGCTTCGCCACAGATCTCGCAGGTGATCCTGACGGGCTTCTCTCCGGGCGCGTCCTCGTCCCTCTCACGGACCCGGAAGCTGATGTGACCTATCACCTTGCCTGCCGTAAGGAAAACAGGGATTACCTGACTCCTTTAAGAGAACGGCTTCCACACTCTCAGGGAAGCACCAGCGCCGGCCGGAAATTCAGGTAATCTCCTGACACCAGCATGTATCTGATCCCGTGAAATTCTCCGCGGATACTGTCCCCGAAGCGGCTCTCCCCGTGACAGTGGGAATAGACGACCGCGGAAACGCCGTATTCCTCCGCAATCTCCGTAAACGGCGAAGTCTCTTCCAGAATATTCGTCGGCGGATAGTGGAGGAACATAATAAACTTTCGGTAACCTGCCTCCGACGCCTTGCGAAAAGACTCCCGGAGACGCCCCATCTCCCGCTCCACCAGTTTTTCCGCCCGGGCTTCTTTCTGTTCATCCCACCCGGTGATATTCCCCCACCGGTCCAGGTAGAACGGACCTTCAAAGGTAAATCCCTTTGTCCCCACCAGGGCGTAGTCCTCATATACTGCGAAATTATTCTGCAGGAAAAACAGCCTGTCCTTATATTCCTCGTTCAGCCGCTCTGTCTTCTTCGCGTCCCAGAACATGTCGTGGTTTCCCCGGAGCAGGATCTTCCGCCCCGGCAGCCGCTCGATGAAGGCAAGGTCCTCCCTGCACTCAGGCAGCTTTCTCCCCCAGGAGTGGTCGCCGGTGAGTACCAGAGTGTCGTCCGGGGTTACGATCCGGTTTACGTATTTTTCGATCTTTTTCTCGTGGCGCTTCCACACGCTTCCGAAAATGTCCATGGACTTGTCGGACTGGAAGCTTAAGTGGAGGTCGCCGAGGGCGTAGAGGGACATGGGGTGCTCCTTTCTTTCAG
>CALWQS010000209.1 GCA_944383745.1 uncultured Mediterraneibacter sp.
CTCACCACGATCCTGAACCGCATGGAAGACGCCGGACTTGTGGAGCGGCGCATGCTGAACGGGAACCGCCGCAGCCTCTATGTTTTTCTGACTGAGAAAGGGAAGGGACAGCTCAAGCTGGTCACAGAAGCATTCTCTGCAATGGAGGAAAAAGCGTTTCAGGACATATCGGAGACAGAACGTGCAACATTCATGCGCCTGATGCATCGGATCTATGAAAATATCTCTTCTTAGCACATATCTCTTTCGTCCTTGAGACAAGCCTTATTGAACACAAAACACCAGATCAGCGGACGGCCCGCCTTGGGCCGCCGTCTGCAATTTTTAAGGAGGATTCATTAAAATATGGAAAAATTAAAACGTTACATTGTATTTCTGATCGGGCTTTTCATCAATTCACTGGGCGTCAGCCTGATCACCAAGGCGGATCTCGGTACATCCCCGATCTCATCGATCCCCTATGTTCTCAACCTGAACTTTCCGTTTACACTGGGGCAGTTCACGATCGCCTTCAGCCTTCTTCTGATCCTGATCCAGCTCGTCATCCTGCGCAGGAATTTTAAGGCGGAGCACCTCCTGCAGATCCCGATCTCCGTTCTGTTCGGATATTTCATTGACCTGACCATGGAAATGCTGTTTTTCGTACATCCGCAGACCTATCTTTCTTCTGTCATCCACCTGCTGATCGGGTGCGTGATCCTGGGATTCGGCGTATACACAGAAGTCCTCGCCGATGTGACAATGCTCCCCGGCGAATCATTCGTCCGAGCTGTATCTTCCACATGGAAGACAGAATTCGGATCTACCAAGGTTGCCTTTGACGTGTCGCTGGCCGTTATCGCGGCAGTCCTTTCTCTCTTCTTCGCCCATCGCCTGGACGGTGTCAGAGAAGGAACAATCCTTGCCGCTCTGCTTGTCGGTTTCATCGCCCGGCTGTTCGGACGCAGACTCGCCTTTCTCGCGCCTGCACTTTTTCGAACCGGAAATTACTGTGAACAATAACAGACGGTAAAACGCTTGACATTTCTTTCTTCTGTATATATACTGTATATATAGACATATACAGTTATTCTCGGAAGGGAGGGTGCGATCATGACACCACTATTAAAGATCGACAGCCTGGAAAAACACATTGGGGACCTGCATCTCGAGAACATTTCTCTGACCCTCGAGCCCGGATACATCTTTGGTCTGATCGGCCGCAACGGAGCTGGGAAGACAACTCTTATCCGAACTCTGATGAATCTGTATCAGAAGGACGGCGGCTCCGTAACAGTGGACGGCTTCCCCATGGACACAATGGAGAGAGAGGCGAAAGACCGGATCGGGTTCGTGCTGGACGACTTTCTGTTCGAAGAGAAGCTGAGCATTGCCTCCAACGGAAAGCTGTTCGGCTCCACGTACAGCCATTACGACCATAATCTTTTTCTGAAATTCTGCAAGAGATTCGAGCTGGATCCGAAGCAGAAGGCAGGAAGGCTTTCCAAAGGGCAGAAGACACGTTTCCAGCTCGCTTTCGCCCTCTCCCATCAGGCGAAGCTGTTCATCATGGACGAGCCCGCCTCCGGCCTGGATCCCCTTTTCCGAAAAGATCTGACCGGCTATATGCAGGAATTGGTGGAGGACGGTACCCGCAGCATTCTCTTCTCTACCCACCTCACCGCAGACCTTGACCAGATTGGAGATTACATTGCGCTGCTCGACGAAGGACACTTCTACTTCTGCTCCGACATGGAAAATCTCAGGGATCGTTACCGGCTTCTGGAGGGACCGCGCGAGGCAATGGAGGCGCTTCAGGGTCCGCAGCTCCTGGCTGTAGTCCATGAGGAATATGGAAGCACCGCGCTGGCGGAATACCCTGGACCGGAGCTGACCTGCCGCCTCGCCTCCCGCGCCCCTTCACTGAGCGAACTTCTCTACTATCTCCAGAAAGGAGGCTGTATCCGATGATAAAACTCGTATTGACAAAGCTCGGACTGGAAATCCGCAGGAATATCCCTCTATTCCTCTTTTATGCGGTATGCTTCTATTTCCTGATGCCATTTATCTTTGTAATTATTTTTCTGCAGCTCATATCAGAGGACCCTGGAATGCGGCTGGTATTCCTGTCTGATAATGCAGCGCTTATAGAAGATTTCATGATAAATATTCTCACGCAGCATTCGGCAGCCTTTGCGTGCGGAATAGCTGTTGTCACCCTTTTGCTGCTCGGACTGACCGCGGCACGCCTGCCCCTCCGGCTTCCGAAGGCGCTCTACGTGTGCTCTGCAGGAGAGAAAGAAAAAATTTCATTTCTCAAGCTGTACCTGGCCGGGAAACTCACTTTTATACTGCTCCTGCTTACACTCAGTTCACTTTACATGGGAAGCCTCTTCATCACCAGCAGCGCCCCCTCCCTCGCCATCCAGCTCAGCCTGACGGTATTCCTCTTCCTTGCCTTCAGTCTGAACACGGACCCCGGGAACCGGAAAGAGGCGAGGAAAAAATGCCCGGACATGGTGACCGAACGCAGCAGCGAAACCTTCGTTTCGGTGTACTGGAGCGCCCTGCTGATCCTTGAGAACACTTTGTTCTACGCACTGGTCTACGCAGGAACGGAATGGACATGGCCGCTCGCAGCGCTGTGGCTGCCAATCCTCTTTGTGAATATTTACCTCGCAGTAAAACACACCTCGCCGGTCCTTCGCCACATGCTCCAATATGAAAAGATATACTTCCCGATTTCGGATGAAATGGAGAGAAAAGACATTGAACATATTTATTAAAGAAGAAAGCAGTCTTCCAATCTATGAACAGATTGTGTCGGCAGTCAAAAATTCTATATTGAATCATGAGCTTGCTCCCGGAGA
>CALWQS010000210.1 GCA_944383745.1 uncultured Mediterraneibacter sp.
ATAAGCTGCACCAGAGTCGTCTTCGCCGCGCCGGTCTGCCCCACGATCCCCACGGTCTCTCCCGCGCCGATGTGAAGCGTGATATCTGAGAGCACATATTCCCGGGCTTCTTCCTTATATTTAAAGTACACATGTTCAAAGGCGATTTCCCCACGCGTCACTTCGATCTCCTCCGCCTTTTCCTCCGTAATGTCAATCTCCTCGTCCATCACCTCAAGGATGCGCTTTCCCGACGCCAGAGAACGGGTCAGCATCATGAAAATATTGGAGATCATCATAAGGGAGTTCAGGATCTGCAGCACATAGCTCAGAAAACCGGTGAGTTCTCCCACCTGCATCCCTCCGATCCGGATCATCTTTCCTCCAAACCAGAGAATACTCAGTATCGTCCCGTACATGACGAACTGCATCGCCGCCATGTTCGTGGTCGCCAGCCTGAACGCCCGCTCAGACTGGGTCTGAAGGTTCGCATTCACTTCTCCGAACTTGCCAGTCTCATAATCACCGCGGACATACGCCTTCACCACCCGGACTGCAGTCAGATTCTCCTGGATAATCCGGTTCACCTGGTCGATCGCGCCCTGCATGTTCGCAAACAGCGGCCTCACGCCCCGGATGATCAGGAAGAGGCATACCGCAAGGACCGGGAGTGCCACCAGGAATACGAGCGCCAGCTCCGCGTTAATGGCAAACGCCACTGCTGTGGCCGCCGCCAGCATGACCGGTCCCCTGCACGCCGGACGCATTCCTCCCGAGATACTGTTCTGTATGTTCGTCACATCGCTGGTCATACGCGTCACAAGCGACGAGAGCTGGAAGTGATCCACATTCGCAAATGAGAACTGCTGAAGCTTCGCATACTCCGCCTCCCTTAAGTTCGCGCCCAGCCCCTGGCCGGCGACGGCGGAAAATTTCGCGCTCCCGATCCCAAGCAGGAGCGCCAGGAAAGCACAGACGAGCATCCACGCGCCCTGCTCAAAGATATAAGCCCTGTCGCCGGACGCCACGCCGATATCCACGATATTTGCCATAATCAGGGGAATCGCCAGCTCGAAAAGAGACTCCGCCGTAATACAGAGGGCTGCAAAAACAAAATATTTTTTATACTGCCCCGAATAAGAAAAGATACGCTTGATCATATTTCCCGCATTCCCTGCCTTTCACACTGCCGGAGCGGATAAGGTTTCCCCGGGAGCAGCCAGCTCCAAGTCTGCCCTTCCTGTCTCCGCCGATAGTTGTATCTGCAATTATTGTATTTACATCTATTGTAAAATGTCAATATGCCCGGGCAAAAAATACCGGCCCGGGCAAAGGCAGACGGCCGGATACATCGTCGGATTTTCTCTCGCCCTGCAGAGGCGGCAGCATTATCATGCAATAATTGTGCAGTATGGTACAAGATTTTTCATCTGGGCAGCATTATAATGCAATCAGAAATTTAATCTGAGGAGGAAGCACTATGATCAGAAAATATATTTACGGCACGCCTTTCGACACAGAGGCTGTAGTCAGCTGTCTCCCGGGCGAATCCGGCGCGCCTGCGTACGGAGAGATCAGCACACAGGCGGGTTTCTCCTTTACTTATACCATGGATGAGGACGATATCGTCTACGGGCTTGGCGAGGCAAACCGGGGCATCAATAAGAGGGGCTACTGCTACGTCAGCAACTGTTCCGACGATCCGAACCACACGGAGGACAAGCGCTCACTCTACGCCGCCCACAATTTTATCGTGCTTGCAGGGAAAAAACCGTTCGGCCTGTTTTTTGACTATCCTTCCACGCTGACCTTTGACGTCGGCTATACGAAGATGGATACTCTGAAGGTTTTCTGCGAGGGCACAGACCTGAACCTGTATGTCATCGACGGCGATTCTCCCTATGATATCGTCAGGCAGTTCCGCCGTATCATCGGCCGCAGCTACATCCCGCCGAAGTTTGCGTTCGGCTTTGGACAGAGCCGGTGGGGATACAAGACGAAGGAGGATTTCCGCAGGGTCGCAGCAGGATACAGAGAAAACCATATCCCTCTGGATATGATCTATATGGATATTGACTATATGGATTCCTACAAGGACTTCACCCTGGGGGAAAGCTTCCGCGCTGATTTTCCTGATTTTGTGCAGGAGATGAAGGACGAACACATCCGGCTCATCCCGATCATCGACGCAGGCGTCAAGATTGAGGACGGCTATGACATATATGAAGAAGGTGTGGAGAACCGCTATTTCTGCCAGCGCGCGGACGGAAGTGATTTCGTGGCGGCGGTATGGCCCGGCGGGACCCATCTCCCGGACATGCTCAACGCCGACGCCCGGAGATGGTTCGGGGACAAATACCGCTTTCTCACGGATCAGGGGATCGAGGGATTCTGGAACGATATGAATGAGCCCGCCATCTTTTATTCCGCCGAAGGGCTTGCCGAGGCGAAGGAGATGGCGCGCAGGTTCGCAGACGGAGGGAATGAGAACTGGGACGGCAGCTCCGGAGAGGGCGTGGGCGTATGGCAGCTGGGCGACAAGCTGGCTGGGCTTGCGAACAGCCCGGAGGATTACCGCCGGTTTTACCACAATTTCAACGGGCAGAAGGTCCGCCATGACAAGGTGCACAACCTGTATGGCTATAACATGACAAGGGCTGCCGGAGAAGCTTTCGACCGGATCGCCCCGGACAGACGGTTCCTCATGTTCTCGCGCTCTTCCTACATCGGAATGCACCGGTACGGCGGGATCTGGACAGGGGACAATAAGTCCTGGTGGTCCCACATCCTGCTGAACCTGAAGATGATGCCTTCCCTGAATATGTGCGGGTTCCTCTACACCGGCGCTGATCTGGGCGGATTCGGCGCG
>CALWQS010000211.1 GCA_944383745.1 uncultured Mediterraneibacter sp.
GCGCGTCTTGACATTTCCGCTCAATGCGTTTAACATAGTATCCGACATAAAATTACATAAGATTGATGACAAGGGGAGCTTGCAGTACAGGCTGAGAGGAAGTTGAGAACTTCGACCCATAACCTGATTTGGATAATGCCAACGTAGGGATCCGTTATTTTTATGCCCTCTTGTTTTCGGTTTTGAGAATGGGAGGGAATTTTTTATGTTTGATTTTCTTGTTACAGCGGACGGCGGGCTTACAGCTGCCGGGTATGCAGTATGCATCATTGCGGGAATCCTGCTTTTTGTGGCGGCAGGTGTATTTGCAGGGAAGGTTTCGGAGAAGAAGAGGATGGGGACGAAGCAGCTTGTGTTCTGTGCGGTGACGCTGGCGCTGGCGTTTGTCACCTCTTATCTGAAGATCTTTGAGATGCCATGGGGAGGCAGCGTGACGCTCTGCAGCATGCTCTTCATTGTGCTGGCGGCGAACTGGTACGGACCGAAGACGGGAGTGCTGGTAGGACTTGCATATGGGATTCTTCAGTTCCTTCAGGAGCCGTACGTACTTTCCTTCTTCCAGGTGTGCTGTGATTACATCCTGGCATTCGCTGCGCTGGGAATCGCCGGCTTCTTTGCGAAGAGTAAATACGGTTTGGTGAAAGGATACATTGCGGCAGTGATCGCGAGGGGCGCGTTCCACGCCCTGGGAGGCTACCTGTACTGGATGGACTACATGCCGGATAATTTCCCGCAGTCCCTGCGAAGCCTTTATCCGATCCTGTACAACTACAGCTATCTGCTGGTGGAAGCGGTGATCACGATCGTCGTTATCTCGATCCCGGCGGTCGCGAAAGGGCTGAACCGGGTGAAGCAGACGGCGCTGGAGTAAAATTGTTATAGTGTATATGAGTGCGCCGCGGAGCAGATAGAAGATTATAAGAAAATAATATTGCCTTTGGCAGAAACGGCATGGCTTTAGTCGTGCCGTTTCTTGTCAGAAAATTTATTGTGTGTGCGTTGTGTCATCCTTTATTGATTTTTCTTATATAGCGGCAGCCATTGGTTTTATAGTTTGAGCATCCATAAAAATTACCATAAGTGCCGCTTCTGAGTACAAGGCGTCCGCCGCACAAAGGGCAGGTATATTGTGTTTTGCACATGTTCTCTTTGTGAACTTCATCAATTTCTTTTACAAAAACCGATTCATTCCCTTTGAGCGTGACAAGCCATACCTTTTTCTTTGCCCTTGTAATTGCAACATAGAATAGGCGGCGTTCCTCAGCAAAAGGATAATGGTCGCAGTTATCAAGCAGAAGCTGTAAGATTGGGGCATCTGTAATTTGACTGGGAAAGCCCATGCCGTATGCCTTGTTATTCAGCAGGAATACATAGTCTGCCTGCAGTCCTTTTGAACTATGTACTGTCATAAAAGAAATCTGCAGATCGGGACGTTCAGTGAACGTTACTGCTGTTCGCCTAAGGGCAGCATTATATTGATAGGAGAGTTGGCGCTGCCCGTCTAGAAGTTTTATATCAAATTGATACCTTCCTAGGAACAGCACTGAGCTTCCTTTTGGCAGCTTTTTTAGCTTCTGAACAAGAAATTCAGCAGCATAGGCCTCCGTATATCCCGTAATTTTTCCCATAGAAAAGCCATTATCTAAAATGGGACTGTGCAGCTGCTTGCGCTTCTGCTCAGGATTCATCATAATGAAGCTGCTGCTAACAGAAATCAAGCTCTGGGGGAAGCGATAGGTTGTTTCAATCCGGCTGATTTCCGCAGCGCCCCAATATTTCTCAAAATTGAGGATAAAGCCAATGTCGCTTCCGCTAAATCGATAGATGCTTTGCCAGTCATCTCCCACACAGAATAAACGATAATCTTTTTGCTGCCGCATTGCGGCAAGCAGGCGATAGCGTGCCTGTGAAATGTCCTGATATTCGTCCACTATAACATAACGGTATGGGTGGGCAAACTTCCCTTTCTGGACATACACAGAAGCCAGATTGATCATATCGTTGAAATCGATCGCATTGCTTGAGCAGAGCATAGCCTGGTAATTATTATAAATTGGAGCAATCAAATCTATTACAGTGTTGATGCTTGATGAGTTCCGGAGATTGTGCTTTTTGCAGCGTATATCGTCCAGCGTACAATCATTGCTTTTGACTAAGGTAATGACCGTCCCAAATAATCCTGCAACTCGATCAAGTTTTTGGTTCTCAGTACCGCTGATTTCAGCCCACATATCTTCGGGAGACATTGGTGTAAATACAACGCCTGCGTCTTTTAGACGCTCCTCTAATTTGGGTAAAAGCTGTCCTTCAAGTTTTTCGTACGCATACACTTCAATCATTAGCGTTCCATTTTGCCGGTGCAGCTCACGCTTCCATGTGATTCCCTCTTGATAAGTTTGTGTTGCCGACTTTCCATTCTTGCCGGAGAAATAGGAAGGAACTTCTCCCTGACGATTAATACCGAAATATTCTATATACAAATCGAAAGCTGGCAGGTAGAAATCGGGGCAATATTGTCCATATTCTGATGTTCGAGTGTCAATCGGATATTCCTGTTCATACACATAGGTAATTCCATTTTGCACCAGAAAGTTTGCAATATCCAGCTCCCCATAGCTTTTTACGGTTTCTTTTTTAAGCGTGATGGGAGGATTGCATTTCAGATAATTGTAATACTCTTCCGCTGCCTGAAAGTCAAACTCTGATTTTTGTTCTGTGCCGCTATAAGTCAGATAGGCACATAATTTTTTCAAATAGGCAGAATTTTGTGTCAGCGTGTCCAACTGCTTCCGGACAAACTGCCGAATATCTGAGGAATAAATTTTTGGTTTTGTCCCCTGTACGGA
>CALWQS010000212.1 GCA_944383745.1 uncultured Mediterraneibacter sp.
ATTGCTCTGTATTTTGCCATAACTATTTACCTCCTGACACCCATTATAGATCATTACGCAGCGTCACAAACAAGACCTTTTTTATCATTGTATTGTATGTTATCGGGGATGAAAATGAAAAACCAGAATTTCTTTTCCAATAGATAAGCAGGCGGTTGTGTGGTATACTGGAAATGTGTGATGATCTCACTCCATATGGAGTGAAAATACTCATTTTATTTTATATTGGGAGACAGATATCATGCCATTATTTGACAACGAAAGCAGGATCTTACAGATTGAAACAGAAAAAACAGAAATCTTTCGGCACATGGAAAATCCGCTGATCTGCCAACCTTTTACAGAAGACTTTGCCAGGAGATTTTCATGGAGTACGAATGCAATCGAAGGGAATACCCTGTCGCTGGAAGAAACGATTGCGGTAATCGATTATGATGAAGTAAGGTCGAATCACACTTATTCCGAATATACAGATGCAAAAAATGCTTACCATGCTATCCAGAACATGCTGATTCCTTTTGCGAAGACAGTTATTGATGAAGCGTGGATCAAGAGGGCAAACGGCTATATCCGGCATATGCAGGGCGAGTACAGGGAAACCTCGGTGTATATTGGAAATCTGTCGGAAGCGGTATACTATCCGCCGGATCCGCCGGACGTTCCAGCACTTATGAAAAACTGGATCAGAGAAGCGGACATCGAGGCGGAGACAGTGAAAGAGACTTTTGAAAAAATTGCGGCCAGCCATGTCCGGTTTGAACGGATCCATCCATTTTCCGATTGGAACGGCAGGACCGGGAGGATGATTGTGAACCAGCAGCTGATTAACAGCGGATTCCTGCCCGTCTCAATCCCTCCTGCCGGAAAGTACCGGGAAGCGTTCAGACGGTATGACAAACGGGACGATTTATCAGAAATGGTCTATGTTTTGTTAAAAAGCGAACTGGACTCTTTTGAGAGAGTCCGCAGCCTGGCCTTGAAACTTTCCGAAGACCGGGAGAAACAGAAAAAAGAAATGAAACATTTGCAAAAATACTGAGTTATGCCAAGTGAACGGGGAATAAAAAACTCTATGTGAATGGATAAACCATTTTCATAGAGTTTTCCGATTGCCACACTTTATTATATCTTGTTATGAGATTTTCTTGCCTTTGTATTTGCCCTTATGCGCAAGGAGAGAAAGAGCAACTGGGCATCAATGATCCTCAATGACGAGGTGTCAGCCAATGCGATACTGAAACGGGCAACTAAGCACTATACTGTAGTGATCCAGAGATAGCATCCTAAACTTTGGGCGGTAGAGGGTGCTATTTTTCTATTATTTGAAAATAGTAAAAACTAATACGTTAAAATAATTAACAAAAACAGAATAAGAATTGACTTAACGGGAATCCTAACATATAATAAAAGAAAAAGCAAAGGGGGTACATTGTAATGCACCATATTATTCGTCTGACAGCGATGGAAATAGAGAATATTAAGAATGTCGGGTATGGCAGGCTGGAGTTTTCCCAGGAGAAGAGCGGGAGCATCCTGGGTATTTACGGACAGAACGGTTCCGGGAAAACGGTAGTTGTGGACTGCATGGTACTCCTGAAGTGTCTGCTGTCTGGAAGGCGGATACCCTCTCATTTCTATCATTATATCAATGCGCTCAGCAAGAGCGGCCATGTTACGTATGAGTTTGAGATCCGGACAGGTGAAGATGCCATGTTCGTACAATATGAAGTGGAACTGACCAAAAACGGGGAGAACAACTTCTGCCTGAGCGGAGAAAAACTCAGCATGAAGAAATTAAAAGAGGGAGAAAAGACACGGCTGACGCCGGTTTTCGATTATCAGAAAGGGGAGAAGGAGCTTTTCCGCCCGTTAAAATACTATTCTGCTTTTGAGCGGGACATGGAGAGCATGGTAGCGCTGGGCGTGGCGCAGCAGACTGCAGAGAATTTCAATGAGGAGAAACAGGTCTCTGAGATCGGGTCCTTCCTGTTCTCCAAAAAAGCACAGGAAGTGTTTGGAAAAGCGCAGGGGGAAGCCGGGAAAATCTATGATCTGACAAAACCATTGCAGAATTATGGTTTGTATGACCTGGCAGTGATCGAGAACGCCCATTACGGGCTTCTGGCGCTGAACCTGGATACTATCCCTGTAAATGTGGACTGGCCAGACGCCATGAAGCCGAAGATTACGGGGATCATGCTCAAGCTCACGGACATCAATGTGGTGCCAAAAGAGATCTTCCCGTATGTGAAAAGCACCATTGAACAGATCAATATTGTCATGCGCTCCCTGGTTCCGGATATCCGGATTGAGATCTACAATGCGTTTGAGAAGCTGACGGAGAAGGGAAAAGACGGTATCCAGTTTGAAGTTATCACGATCCGGGGGGAGGCAAGGATACCGCTGCTGTATGAGTCGGCGGGTATTAAGAAGCTGATCTCCATATGCAGTAATCTGGTAGCCTGCTATAATCGGGAGTCCTACTGCCTGGTCGTGGATGAACTGGATTCCGGCATCTATGAATATTTGCTGGGAGAGTGCCTGGAGGTCATGCAGGAAAAAGCAAAAGGGCAGCTTATTTTTACTTCCCACAATCTGCGCCCGTTGGAAGTCCTGCAAAATGAGTTCCTGATCTATACCACCGTCAATCCGAACAACCGCTACATCAAATCTGCCTATATTAAGAATACGCAGAATACAAGGCTCTCCTATTTGCGGAGCATTAAGCTGGGCGGACAGAAGGAGAAACTTTATAATGAGACCAATATCTATGAGATGGAACTGGCGATGCGCCGGGCCGGAAAGGTAGGCGCTCATGACTAAAAAGA
>CALWQS010000213.1 GCA_944383745.1 uncultured Mediterraneibacter sp.
TACTCGGCGTTTATCCCTGTGAATACGGACAGGAATCTTGCTGTACCGGAAGGAGGAAGGCCGCCGCTTCTGCGGGAACACAGGCTCTATCAGGCGGACTGGCTTCTGCGTTTTTATCATTTTAAGGCAGATGAACTTCTGGATGAGAAAAATCCGAATTTCAACGCGCTGCTCGATCCAAAATGCTGCTGGGCGCTGAAGCATCTTGAACAGTTTCCTGTGGAAGTGAACAGAGCGGATTACAGGACGCTGCTCAGAGTTCCGGGAATCGGATGTAAATCAGCGTCGAGGATCGTTAAGGCAAGGCGGATGGGAACAATTGGATTCGAGGATCTGAAGAAAATGGGCGTTGTCCTGAAAAGAGCGCTGTATTTTCTTACATGCAGCGGCAGGATGATGTACCCGACAAGGATTGATGAAGACTATATTACAAGGAATCTTCTCAATACGGCAGAACGGCTTCCAGAAGGGTGCAGAGGGATGACGTACAGACAGCTTACCCTCTTTGACGATATGAATATGCAGGAAACCGTATGAGAATAGTTATATGGAGGCATAACACGATATGAAAAAGATGTATATATGTCATGATACGATCACAGGACTGTACTCGGCTCTCTATGACGCATGGAAGGAGAGCCGTGACGGAGACGCGGGGATCGAACTGAGGGGGAAAACCCAGCAGCAGATGTTCTGCGAATACAGAGTTGTAGATGAATGCGGGGAAAAAGCGGTAAGTATTGAACGGATGATCAAGCGCAATCTCGGGTATAATGCATACTGGAATTTTTATCACGCGCTGCTGTCGGATGATGCGGGGAAGGGTGAAGCGGTGTTCAAGGCTATGCAGGAGGCGAGAAGGATACCGGACAGTACAAAAATCATGGAGCATTTGAGTGACTGCAATGTCGCGAAGGTTTTTGAATTGAGCCGCAGAGTGTCCAATGAAGCCCATATGTATAAAGAATTTATCCGATTCAGAGAACTGTCGAACGGTGTCCTGTTTTCTGAGATTTCTCCGAGGAACAGAGTGCTCACATGTGTGGGAGAACATTTTTCAGAACGTTTCCCGCTGGAAAACTGGATGATTTACGATAAGACTCACAGGGAATTTCTGGTGCACCGGGCAAAGCGGCAGTGGGCGATTGTGGCAGGCGCGGAACTGGCGCGGGAAGCGGCTGAAAATATTTCACAGGATGAGGTTGAATACGAGAAGCTTTGGAAAGGATTCTTTCAGTCGGTTTCCATCAAAGAACGCGAAAACCCGAAGTGCCAGAGGTCAAATCTACCGCTGCGCTGGCGGAGGGAAATGACGGAATTTTCTTAAAAACAGTTGTACAAAAATGTAAATAAGATTATGATAGAGGCAGCATCATCAACCTGAATAAATCATTACGGAGGAAAAACAGCTTATGGATAAGGAAATACTGGTTTGGTGCGGGCTGATGCTCTTGTTTCTTGTTGTGGAGATCGCAACAGTAGGGCTGACCTCGATATGGCTTGCGGGGGGCTCCCTTGCAGCGCTGGCCATATCGGCGGCAGGAGCGGGGATTGAATGGCAGATAGCAGGATTTCTCCTGGTTTCTTTTCTTCTGCTTGCATTTACACGGCCTTTTGCAAGAAAATACATAAATTCGCACCATGTGAAGACAAACTATGAAGAGCTGATCGGCGAAGTGGCAAAGGTGACGGAAACTGTCGACAATCTTGCTCAGACAGGCACTGCGGTTGTGCACGGAAAAGAGTGGACAGCGCGTGCTGAGGAAGACAGCCGGAAGCTGAAAGCCGGAAGCCTCGCCAAGGTGGTCGCTGTTTCAGGGGTAAAGCTTATTTTAAAGGAATTTGAGGAGGTATAAAGATGGGCTGGGCTGTATTTTTTATTGTTTTAATCATAGTGCTGCTGTTGCTGGTCACGAGCATCAAGATCGTTCCGCAGGCGCATGCGTTTGTGCTTGAGCGCCTCGGCGGATATAAAGAAACGTGGAGCGTGGGGCTTCATTTCATGGTCCCGATCCTTGACAGAGTGGCAAGAAAGGTTTCTCTGAAAGAACAGGTAGTTGATTTTGAGCCTCAGGCTGTGATCACGAAGGATAATGTTACGATGCAGATTGACACGGTTATATTTTTTCAGATTACAGATCCGAAGAAATATGCATATGGAGTTGAGAGCCCGATTTCTGCAATCGAGAACCTCACTGCGACGACGCTGAGAAATATTATCGGCGACCTTGAACTGGATGAGACTCTGACGTCCAGAGAGACGATAAACTCAAAGATGCGCACGATCCTGGATATTGCGACGGATGAATGGGGCATCAAAGTAAACCGTGTGGAGCTCAAGAATATTATGCCTCCGAAGGCGATCCAGGACGCGATGGAGAAGCAGATGAAGGCAGAGCGCGAGCGCAGGGAAGCGATCCTCCGCGCAGAGGGAGAGAAAAAGTCTACGATCCTGGTGGCGGAAGGGGAGAAAGAGTCTGTGATCCTTGAAGCAGAGGCGTCGAAGCAGGCAGCCATCCTGAAAGCGGAAGCGGAGAAGCAGAAGAGGATCAAGGAAGCGGAAGGCCAGGCGGAGGCGATCCGCACAGTACAGAAGGCGACGGCTGATGGAATCGAGTATATAAAAAATGCCGGCGCAGATAACGCTGTCCTCACACTGAAAAGCCTTGAAGCATTTATAAAGGCTGCGGACGGAAAGGCGACGAAGATTATCATCCCTTCAGAACTTCAGGGAATCGCCGGCCTGACAAAAACGATCGCAGAAGTAGCAAGTGTGGATAAGGCGGAGTAGTCCAGGTGAAGGAAGAA
>CALWQS010000214.1 GCA_944383745.1 uncultured Mediterraneibacter sp.
TGGTGTTTTTGCGTGCCCTGCACCTCCTCTCCGACACCTCGCATTTTATATGTTTTCTTGATGAATCCTGTACATAATTCTACCACCCACAACACCGTTCTTCATTGCAAAAAATTGCTCTCTTATTGCGAAAAATTGCTTTCACACTTGTCACATGCAGAATAAAATTTTAGAATAGATTTAATAAAAAATTAAAGGAGGCCGTTATGCATTCTCTTGAAAGAAAAGTATCTCCGCAGTCAGATTATTATGTATACGTACCCAGCACGCTCGCGCGCAAGCTCTACCTGTACCCGCTGCATGTAGGCTATTTCATTTATGAGCCGGGATACCGTATCCGGCGCGACCGGTTCGACAGCTTCCTTATCATGTATATCGCCCGCGGAACTGTCGACGTCATCACCGGCGATTCCGCATGCCGTGCAAAAGAAGGCGAATTTGTACTGCTGGACTGCTACCGCCCTCATCAATACGGGAGCCGCGGCGAATGGGAGGCGTCCTGGCTTCATTTCGACGGTTCACTGGCGAGGGAATATTATCAGGAGATCAGCTCGCAGTATGGTAATGTGCTGAGGCCGGAGAACCCAAAATCACTGATCCACATCATGAACAAAATCTGCAGCCTCTTCCGCACCGCATCCCCGGTCAAAGAGCCTGAGATCTCCGGTTATATCACGGATATCTTAAACAGCCTCCTTGCGCCGTCCTCGGGAAGAGCCTCATCTCAGCCGAGTTCTGTCATAGACAGCGTCGCCTATATAAACGATCATTTTCAGGAACAGATCTCACTGAACCGCCTGGCGGAAAAAGCTAACCTGAGCCTCTATCACTTCACCAGAAGCTTTGCAAAGGAGACCGGCTTTACGCCCCATCAATATCTGATCAACGCCCGGATCTCCGCCGCAAAATTCATGCTGAAATCCTCGGAAATGCCCGTCAAGGATATCGGATACAGCGCGGGATTTCATTCAGAGAGCAGCTTCTGCACCACGTTCAAAAAGTGGGTCGGAGTTACTCCTACACAGTACCGCGGGGACGCGGCAAATCAGGCATAGAAGAAAAATTCACAGCAGAAAGGAGCTGCCAGACATGAAAAAAATGGGACTTCACACAGAAGGGAACTGGTATAAGGGCAACCTGCACACTCACTCCACCAACTCTGACGGAAGGAAAACGCCGGAGGAGATCGTCCAAATATATAAAGATCACGGATATCAGTTCCTGGCTTTTACAGAACACGAACTGTACACGCACAACCGCGCGCTTTCCGATAAGGATTTCCTCATCCTTCCCGGAGTCGAACTCTCCTGCTGCAATCCGGATCCGTGGCGCATCTACCACATGCTCGGGATCGGACGCCGCGCAGCCGGAGATGAACCGTCCACAGAAAATGGATTTTCAGACGGACAGCGCTTCCCCGTGAGGAAATGGGAAGACCTGGGATCCGCGCAGGCAGTGCTGGATGAGATCCGGCAGGCAGATAATCTCGCAGTCTTCAATCATCCCATCTGGTCCCGTCTTGAACTGACGGATTTCATCGATCTGGACGGATATTTTGCAATGGAGATCTATAATTACGGATGCGCGGTGGAAAGCCATACCGGCCTGTGCATTGACTACTGGGATTCACTGCTCCGCCGCGGAAGGAAGATATGGGGCGTAGCAGCCGATGACGCCCATTTTGCACTGGAAGACTACTGCGGAGGATGGGTCATGGTAAACGCTCCGGTGCTCACCATCGAGGCGGTCACCGGCGCTTTGCTGGAAGGCAATTTCTATTCCTCCAGCGGTCCTGAGATCTACCGCTTTGAAGCAGAGGGCGGAGTCGTAAATGTAGACTGCTCTGACGCACGCGAGATTCATTTTGTGACTTATGAGAGCTTCGGCAGTTCTCTCTTTGCACGCAGTGGCGAGAGCCTCCACCATGGAGAGTTCCGTCTTTCCGGTGAGGAACTCTATGTAAGAGTCGAGATCATAGACCACAGCGGGCGTACCGCATGGTCGAATCCAATTTTCCTGAAAGAGGAATAACGCGCCCGTTACGCAGCCGCCCCTGATCTCTCTGAGAGAAATATACTTCACAAAGCAAAACATTCCCGCAGGAATCCAGACAGGCTCTCATGCCCCGATTCCCGCGGGAATGTTTTTAGTGAACGCCGGTCAACTCTGCCATAGCTCCCAGGAGTTTCTCCGTCATCTCGTCCGTCTCCTGCTGCGCGGCGTTCGTCAGCGCGCCGAAGCTCTTCGCCTGCTGATAGACCGCCCGGAACTTCTCCCAGGCACCGCACATATCGTCCTCCTGCCTCAGTGTTCCCGCACGCTCAAGCGCTTCAAAGAATTTCGTCTTGTCCGCAGGGCTTCCCGCACGACCTTCCTCTTTTACCTCATCCAGCAGAGCGCCTTCCGCCTGCGCGGTCATTGAGTCCTTTGTTTCCGGAAGAATCTCTTGAATGAAATCCAGCTCAAGCTCAGCGGCCGGTTCAAATTCATCCGAATCCATGTACTTCTTAATCGAATAGAGAAGCTGCGCTGCCGCCGGAGAAGAACAGCCGATAAGATCGAGAGAGCAGACCATCAGCCTGCCGCTGCCCGCCCTTGCCTCGAACAGAGTGCCAAGCCTTTCCCCCAGGTCGATCGTCGGAATTGCCTGCACGATCGGCTTCAGTCCGTCAGGAGCATCATCCAGCAGAATGCTGCGTGATCCTTCCGTCATGTCATACCACTGCCAGTCGGCGAATACTCCGGTCGGGAAATCACGGAACACCGGATGGTCCGCATCGATACAGCACCCCAGCACATATC
>CALWQS010000215.1 GCA_944383745.1 uncultured Mediterraneibacter sp.
TAGAACAAATACATTTTGCCGTTCTCGATCAAAGCCGAGCCGGAATAGACCCCGCTCTGATCCTCCGGAATATCCGTTGTCAGCACCGGTTCCTGATACTCCCAGTGGAGAAGGTCAGTGCTGGTGCAGTGCCCCCAGTAGCCTCCGCCGCCGTTCACGTTCAGCGGCGAATACTGGAAATACGCATGGTATACGCCTTTGAACTGGCAGAGCCCGTTCGGGTCGTTCAGCCAGCCGACCGGCGGCATGATGTGAAATTTTGTCCGGAAAGGACAGTGCATGACTGTCCTTTCCATTCTTTCTTCCTCTGCTTTTGCTTTCCGAAAATTCTGAAGAGTGATTTCCATAATATCCCCTCTATTCTGTAATGACTGCGATCTTCTCTCCGACAGCGACTGTTCTCTCCGCCTCCCGTTCCACATGGCTTCCGTCAGCGGGTTCTGTGAAGATCAGGCAGGCAGCCGTATCGTATCCCTCTTCGGCGATCTTTTCCTTATCAAACTCCATGATCAGGCTGCCCTTTTTCAGATACTGCCCGTCTGATACATGTACGTCAAAGTATTTTCCCTGAAGGCTGACCGTGTCAATCCCGACATGGATCAGGATGCCGTTTCCTGCCGCTGTCCTCAAGCCAACCGCATGCTTCGTATCCATCACCATCTCAACCACACAGTCGGCTGGCGCATAGATCTTACCCTCGCTCGGAAGAATCGCGACGCCGTCTCCGAGTATCTTCTGTGCAAATGTAGGGTCATTCACTTTCTCGATCCCGATAAATTCACCTGACGCAAATGCATCGATCTCCTCCGGCAGTTCTGCCTTCTCCGTCTTTTTCTCCTGCTCAGCCACGCTGCCCGCTGTCTGAGCCGCTGTCTGCGTATTGTTTCCCGGCGCAGTCTGCGCAGACGCCTTCCTGCTGAATGCCAGGCCGATCAACAGCGCAAAGAGGAAGCCTGCCGCCAGAGCGATCACATGTGCAATGATGTAATTGATATATCCGTTATTTGCCGGATCAGCAAGTGCGATGCCAGGCACTACTGTTGTCCCGAATCCGAGCGCCGCCAGATCTGTGAAGTAGACGACCGCGCCGCCGACAGCTCCTCCTAAACATCCGCCGATGAGCGGATAGCGGTATCTCAGGTTCACACCAAAGAGGGCGGGTTCGGTAACACCGAAGAGCACGGAGATAAAGCTCGGGATACATAATTCTTTTGCTTTCGCATCTTTTAAGTGTCCCGCCAGATAGCCGAGCACAGCCCCGCCCTGCGCCGTCATGGCTACGGACATAAGCGGATTCAGGAAGTTCCTTCCCGTGTCGACAAGCAGCTGCGATTCAATCGCGCCAAATACATGGTGCAGGCCGGTGATAACGATCAGCTGCTGGACTGCCGAGAATGCCGCATAGCCGATCACTCCGAGATGCTGCGTCATCCACACAAGCACTGCGGTAATCCCGTCGGCAAGCCCCCGTCCGATCGGTCCGATGATCATGAACAGAAGGAAGGAGCTCACCAGTGTCGTAAGAAGCGGCGACACAAGCAGCCGGATCACCTCAGGCACTTTCTTCTCGAAGAAGATATCCAGCTTTGCGGTAACGATGCCGATCAGCAGCGCCACGATGATACCTCCCTGGAAACCGATCAGATCCACAGGCAGACCGAAAATGTGCAGTGTCGTTACTTCCACGGTACCCTGCGCCGCGGCACTTGCGTCGGCGAGGCTGTTCGTCAGCATGATACAGCCCATCACAATACCCATGATAGGACGTCCGCCGAAGCGCTTCACCGTACTGTATGCCACACAAAGCGGCAGGAATCCGAAGATCGCGCCGGAAGAGATATTGATCAGCCTTGAGATTCCGTAAAGGGTGTCGTTATTTTGTACAAATTCGATATTGCCCAGCACGCTGGAGAGTCCGGTCAGCAGAGCTGCGGCGAGGATGCCCGGCATGATCTCGATAAACACATCGGAGAGCGCCTTAAGGGCTTTCTGAAGAGGATTCATCCTTTTATTCGCCTTTGATTTCAGATCTCCCAGGCTCATACTGTCCATATGTAAGGAATCTGCCATCACCTGGCATACATCGTTTACAAGTCCCGCGCCGAAAATGATCTGCAGCTGGTCCCCTGCAACGAAGACTCCTTTTACCAGATCCACATCCTCGATTGCCTGCGTGTCAGCCTTATCGTTGTCCTCCAGGACAAGACGCAGACGTGTCGCGCAGTGCGCTATGCCGAGAATGTTGTCTCTTCCCCCGGCAAGCCTTACAATTTCAGCTGATATATTCTCGTAGCGTTTTCTTTTTTCAGCATCCATCTTTTGATACCTCCCATATCATTCAATCCTTTTTTTGTTTTCATACAGCTGTACCTGCGTTTCCCATGGTATGGACAACTGGTGTTTCCTTTGTCCTTGCAATTATTATTATACCGAATTATACTCAATACTATATAGACAAATGTTGTTTGATTATACAGTATTGTTGGAGGTGCCATGAAAGACTATATTTACTCAAATGATTTTTCCAGGAACCTGGACGCCATGATCTATACATGCGGATATGAGACCTGCGCTCCGTCCCACAGTTACGGTCCTATCGTGCGGAGCGGATACCTGATTCATTATATTTTGGAAGGAAAGGGGATCTACAAAACAGACGCGCATATCTATCAGCTCTCGGCGGGCGCCGCATCCTTGGCGAGATAGCTCAGTTGGTTAGAGCACTACCTTCACACGGTAGGGGTCGCT
>CALWQS010000216.1 GCA_944383745.1 uncultured Mediterraneibacter sp.
CTGAAAAGTAAAATCTTTTTTAATTTTTGCCTCCGGCGCTTGTACTGCCGGCAAAAAAGTTATAACATAAGTAAGATTTATCCAAAACCGGATAACTATTTTCATTTAAGAAAGTGAGGGATTCTATGGGTTCATCAAAAGACAATTACTCTGATCTGTTTGACGATGATTTTGAAGTCACCTACGAAGAAGACCCGGGACTTACGCTGGATATGTATTCCAATGCACGAAAAGCAGGCAGGGCGCGCACCTCTGTCGGAGATACTGCCCCTGACACAGACTATACGGATGACGGATTCGATGATTTTGAAGATATCGGTGAAGACGGGGATTATGAATATGAGGACGACTATGAAGACCGCCGGCACAGGCGGGACAGAGACGGCTATTACGACGAGGCGGAAGAGGATGACCGCGGTACAGACAGACGCCGCCGCAGAAGGAGCGGAGGCGGCGTGCCTCTCGCAGCGCCGATCCGAAAAGGGGGAAGACTTCTGTCCCGGCTCTCCAGCGCATTGCTGAGGCAGCTTTCCCTGATCCTGATCATTGCCACAGCAGTATATGTCACATATACTTTCTGGCGCGCGAGCGCACCATACGGCGATATCATGGAGTCGGTCCGGCTGCGTTCCATAACCTACACACTCGCCGCATACCTGAGCGTGGCTGCGCTTTTCCTTCTCTTCGAATTTATCTCGCTCATCTGGGCGATGACCAGAGTCCGGGTTCACAACGGCAAAGAGAGCTGGAAGGAAGACACGGGGCGGGGGCTTTTTTCCTTTATCGCCGTTTTCACTGCCTCCTATGCGTCTTTCCTCTTCTGCAGCCTTCTCCCGGACACTCCGGACGTCATCTATGGACTGAAGGGTGCGCTCACTGTATACGGCTCCATGCACAATGTCCTGCTCGGGCTCTGTGCAGCCGGCGTCATTTCCTGCCTGATACGGAAGTATAAATCCAGCTAAAGGAAGCTGTCCCTGCGGGATGCCGGGTTCCAGATGATAGCGTTCATTCAGAAAGCAGACATACAGAAAAACCGCAGTTCTACGGCTGCGGTTTTTCTATTCTCATCTTCACCAGGTCATTCGCCTTTTTCCTTAGATTCTCCTGATAGCTAAATCCTCTGTAGCGCCGGATCTGGAGCTCCGTGCGTCCCATCTGCGCCGCTGTCTGCGCGGCGGAAGCGCCATAGGCAAACAAGTTAAACGCACAGCAGTTCCGCACCGCCTCTGCACTGACTCCGCGGATTCCTGCCGCCATGCAGTACTTCTTCATCATACGGCTGATGTACATACTGTTCAGCCGGTTCCCCCGCCGGTTGTAGAACAGGCTCGGATGCCTCTCCCGCTCCGCCATATACTCCTCCAGAATCTGCCATGCGTCATCCGGAATATAGCACGGCTCTCTCCGCCTTGGCAGGAAGACATATGCGCCGTCATCATACAGGGCGAAATCATCCTCGCCATCCAGCTCTGTGATCTCCGTGGAAGAAAGCCCCGCCCGGTACATCAGCGTCAGGATCGTATATGCCATGAGGTCGCCGGATGCCGCTTTTAAAAGTGCGTCCATATCCTCTACCGGCACTGATCTTGCCAGAGGCTTCTCCTTCGCCAGATGCTTAAGATAAGGGAAAAAAGGATCACGCTTCTCACTGTCCGCTCCATCATGCTCTAAAATGAACTGCGCGAAGGAGTGCAGCTCACGGAACTTCTTCGTCAATGTAAGAGGACTGATCCTGCCCTCCAGGATATGCCCCTGCATTGCCTCGTAATAGCGTTTCACCTCCGCATCCCCCGCCTTATCAAAGGACTTCCCTGTCATCCTGCAGAACTCCTGTATGTCCGACCAGTAGGAAGCCTCTGTCGTATCGCTTTTAAACCTGTTTTTAAATAAATTCCATATCTCGTTATTGACAAATTCTTGTTCGCAGTTCTGGCTCAACAGTCCGTCCCTCCCCGCCTTGTCCAAAATTATCTTTAAATTTGTTATTAGTATTATTCATACTATAACATTATATCACTAAAAAAACAAGGCTGTGCTTCTGTTCGGGACATGAAGCAGCAGCCTCTGTTTTCTTCTCACTCATCAAACTCCAGGACGGCGATATGGAACTGCGGCGTCTCCTTCAGCTCCTTCACGGTTCCCCTCCGCGTCTTCAGCCGCTCCGCCTGACGGAAGTTTGCGCTCATGCCGAGCGCGTGTTCAATCGTGTAATAATACGAGGAAGGCAGGACGCCCTCTGTCACATTCACGACCATTCCCGGTTTCAGCGCTTTTGTGTCCTCAATTGTAAATTCCATTGTCCGCATACTTCTCTTCTCTCCTGTCTGACTGATACAGGCGGCTCCTGACGAAGCCGCCTGCATCATTATACTATAACCCTAACTTTTCTGCAAAGTCTGACATCGCCTCTGAGATCTTGATCTGCTGCGGACAGACAGCCTCGCAGCTCCGGCATCCGATGCAGGCGCTGGGCTTCTTGTCATCCGGATAGGAGGAAAGCGCCATCGGCGCGATGAACCCGCCCTCTGTAAAGCAGTGCTCATTGTACAGGCTCAGCAGCTCCGGAATGTCAAGCCCCTGCGGGCAGTGGCTCACGCAGTAATGGCACGCTGTACACGGAAGCACCTTCTTCTCAAGCATACTGTCCGCAATGGCAAGCAGATTCTTCATCTCATCCGC
>CALWQS010000217.1 GCA_944383745.1 uncultured Mediterraneibacter sp.
GCGCAGCTGTATGACAGGCAGAAGCAGTTTGTCACGGACGCGAACCATGAATTAAAGACACCGCTGACACTGATCCTCTCCAACCTGGACATCATTGAATCCGAAACCGGACACAGCGAATGGATCGATGATATCCGAAGCGAAGGGGAACGGATGGGCGAACTGATCAATCAGCTCGTCATGCTGTCCAGACTGGATGAAGACCGTTCCGATCTCGTGAGAGAACCATTTAACTTAAGCGATATGGCGGCGGATCTTGTCTCAGAATTTGAAAGTCTGTCGGCAGAACGGGGGAAGGATCTGACCTCGGACATAGAGCCGCACATCCTGTACGAAGGCGACGAAGGGCTCATCCGCAGGCTGATGTCCGTCCTGCTGGACAATGCCGTGAAATACTGCGATCCTCAGGGATCTATCCGTGCAAAAGTGTACCGCAGAGGACACCACCCCGTCATTATCGTGGAAAACACCTTCCGGGATGTCGGCAGCCTTGAGCTGGACAGGCTGTTTGACCGGTTCTACCGGGCGGATAAGGCAAGGACGTTCAGCGGGAATTTCGGCGTAGGGCTTTCCATCGCCAAAAGCATCGTCCAAAAACACAAGGGCGAGATCACCGCCTATAAGAAAGAGGAGGCTGTCATCGGATTCAGAGCTGTCTTAAAATAACTCTCCGTTCATTTTTTGCACAATGTTCACAGTTTTCTTTAGTGCCGCTTTAGCACAGGGGATTATGATAAATGACGGTATCCCGCAAATGCAGGCCGGCTGACCTGTCCGGGAGAACCGTCAGACAAAACCCGCAGAAAGGAAACAGAAAATATGAAGACAAATGCAAAACCAGCTCAAAAACCTCCCGTGAAAAAGGCAGGCTTCAGACACAGGAAACGGATCCTTGTCATCGTGATCCTCCTTGTGATCGCAGCGGCTGCCGCAGTGTTCCTGTTCAGGCTGCGCAGCCAGAACGCCGATGTATCAAGGATCACGACCTATAACGTGGAAGAGATCACCTACGGCAATGTCTCCACAACAGTCAGCGGAAGCGGCACCCTGACACCGGTCACAAGCGAGACGCTGACCGCTTCCGCCGCAGGCGAAGTCCAGAGCGTAAACTTTTCCGTAGGCGATGAAGTGGCGGCAAATGATGTGATCGCTGTGATCTCCGGCGACAGCGGCGACGAGGAGATCACATCCCCCTGCGACGGAGTCCTCACGGAGCTCCCGATCGCAGCCGGCGATGAGGTGGCTCGTGGCGGTTCTGTCGCCATGGTCATGGGAAAAGACGGATTCACCATGGGGATTGCAGTAGATGAACTTAACATCTCCTCCATCGCTCTGGATCAGGAGGTAGCCTTCACGATCGACGCTGTGGACGGAGACTATACCGGGTCTGTCACGGAAATCTCCTACAACGGCTCTTCCAGCAATGGTTCTACGGCATTCCAGATCACCGCGGAAGTAGAGTATATCGAAGGAGTTTACCCGGGAATGAGCGCTTCGGCTGAGATCGTGATCGAAGACAGCGGCGACGGCCTGATCGTGCCGGTAGACGCAGTCGGCACTTCGGGCGATGAAAATTATGTTTATCTGGCTCCTTCCGGCTCCGAGCCCGGAGATTCCTACGAGGAGGATGCAATTAATACGGAGGATCTCACCAAAGTTACTGTTGAGACAGGTATGTCCGACGGCTCCTATATTATGATCGAAAGCGACGAGCTTGAAGAAGGAGATCTGATCGTTGTCACGCAGGTTACCTCTTCGCTGACCGGAGCCGAGGGAGAAAATGAAAGCGGAATGGGCGGCTTCCCTGGCGGTGGAATGGGCGGCGGTATGGAAGGCTTCCCTGGCGGCGACATGGATTTCAGCGACTTTGATTTTGAAAATTTTGACCCCAGCCAGATGCCTCAGGGCGGCAGCTTCCCGGGAATGGGCGAATAGGAGGTTTTCAGAATGATACGGCTCAAACATATCTATAAATCCTACAAGCTCGGAGAGATGCAGCTGCCGGCTCTTGTGGATGTCAATCTTCATGTAAAGCCTCATGAATTTGTCTCCATCCTCGGTCCTTCCGGGAGCGGCAAATCCACATTGATGAACATCATCGGCTGTCTCGACGTCCCGGACAGCGGCGACTATATCCTTGACGGGAGCCAGATCGGGAACTGTACGGAAGACGAGCTGAGCGAGATCCGCGGAAAGAAGATCGGTTTTATTTTCCAGCAGTTTAATCTTCTTCCTGATCTGACTGCCTATGAAAATGTAGAAATGCCGCTTTTGTACCACAAGATCTCACCCGATGAACGTCACGAGCGTGTCATGCGCACTCTGGAGCAGGTCGGTCTTGCCGACCGCATCGGCCACAAGCCGTCCCAGCTTTCCGGCGGCCAGCAGCAGCGCGTGGCGATCGCGCGGGTCCTTGCGAGCCAGCCGTCCATCATCCTGGCGGATGAACCGACCGGGAACCTGGACTCTGCCTCAGGCAGGGAGATCATGGAGATCATCAAAGGGCTGTGGAGGGACGGGAATACGATCATCCTGATCACCCATGACATCCATGTGGCGGACCAGGCTGAGAGAAAAGTATATGTCCATGACGGCAGATTAAGCGATAAGGAGACGGCAGTATGACATGGAAAATAATCAAATTATCCCTGAAATC
>CALWQS010000218.1 GCA_944383745.1 uncultured Mediterraneibacter sp.
ATACTGCTGATCAGCAGCCTGCTCTGAGACGGGTCGTTCAGGTCGATTCCGTCCGCCTCTATGCAGAGGTCGTCTACATAATAATCCTCCACCGTCATCTTATTCTGCGTCAGTGTACCCGTCTTATCCGAACAGATAATGGACACGCTTCCAAGTCCCTCTACTGCCTGAAGCTTTCGCATGATCGCGTGCTCTCTCGCCATCTTCTGCGTACCGAAGGAAAGCACGATCGTAACGATAGAGCTCAGCGCCTCCGGGATCGCTGCTACTGCAAGTGCAACGGCGAAGAGGAATGCGTCCGCGATATTGTCCCCGCGGAAGATGCTGATTCCGAAAAGGATGCCGCAGAATACAAGAATCAGGATGGACAGCTTCTGTCCGAACTGATCCAGGTTGACCTGAAGCGGAGTCTTCTTCTCTGACGTCGTCTTGAGAAGGCTTGCAATCTTGCCCACTTCCGTCTCCATTCCGATTCCCGTCACCACGAACGAACCGCGCCCGTATGTGACGAAGCTTCCGGAATAAACCATGTTCACCCGGTCTCCCAGGGGAACCTCATCCCGTGCAATGACATCTGTCATCTTGTCCACGCCAAGGCTCTCTCCCGTCAGGGCACTCTCATCCACCTTCAGGCTTGTACATTCAATAATACGTCCGTCAGCCGGTATATAATCACCTGCGTCAAGCATGACGATATCTCCTACTGTAACCTCAGATGACGGAATCTGTACCACATTTCCGCCTCTCAGCACCTTCGCCTCCGGACCGGAAAGCTTCTTCAGGCTTGCCAGCGACTGCTCCGCCTTCACCGTCTGGACTGTACCCAGGATCGCGTTCATTGTAATTACGATCAGGATAACAGCCGCGCTCTCAGGTTCTCCAATAAAGCCGGACACGATCGCCGCGATGATAAGGATGATAACAAGGAAATCCTTGTACTGTTCCAGGAAAATCTGAAGGACTGTCTTCTTCTTTCCCTCCACCAGCTCGTTCGGTCCATACTTCTCTTTGTGCTCCCTCACCTGTTCATCGGTAAGAGGTTCCGTGGAGCCGTTGAGCTCTTTCATTGTCTCTTCTGCGGACAACTGATAATAGTTTTTCATTTCACTCTGACCTCCGTTTTTTTCCGTGCAATAAAAAAGAGACAATTATTGCACTTTTCTTTTTATGCAATAAAAGTCTCACCATTTAATCGCGATACGGATGGATAAACCATCGTACTGACGCTATCGCAAACACCCTGGATTGGGCGCCAGTTACTCCCTTTTACCAAAATTTAATATAAACGAATCTTCCTGATATGTCAACGCTTTTCACACTTTTTTAATGTTTTCGGGAAAAGCAGTGGAAACTTTCCGGTGCCCTTCATTGCCAGTCTGCCGTTATACAGTATATCCCCTCATCCGCCGCTCTATCCTCCGGCATTCCCGCCGGATAATTTTTTTCAAAAGAACTGCCGCGCTAATGGCTCAGCGCGGCAGTTCCTGATCACTCTCGAACCTCTTTATACAATTCCCTGTGCTTCCATTGCGTCAACGACTTTCTCGAATCCTGCAATGTTGGCTCCTACAACGTAGTTGCCCTTGAAGCCGTACTTCTCAGCGGCATTTGCTGCGTTATGGCAGATATTTACCATGATATCCTTCAGTTTCGCGTCAACTTCCTCGAAGGACCAGCTTAAACGCTCGCTGTTCTGTGACATCTCAAGTGCGGATGTAGCGACACCGCCTGCGTTAGCAGCTTTTCCAGGAGCGAAGATCACGCCGTGCTGCTGCAGATACTCTGTAGCCTCGATCGTTGTAGGCATGTTCGCGCCCTCTGCTACAACCTGGCATCCGTTCTCAACGAGCATCTTCGCATCGTCAAGAAGCAGCTCGTTCTGTGTCGCACACGGAAGAGCAACGTCAACCTTGACAGACCATACGCCTCTTCCCTCGTGATACTCTGAGTTCGGACGGTATTTCTTGTACTCTGTCAGTCTTGCCCTGTTTACTTCTTTGATCTCTTTCAGAGCTGCGAGATCAATTCCCTCCGGATCATATACCCATCCGTTGGAGTCGCTTACTGTAACGACCTTAGCGCCCAGCTGCTGTGCTTTCTCTGTC
Organism: uncultured Mediterraneibacter sp.; assembly: GCA_944383745.1. Lineage (GTDB taxonomy): Bacteria > Bacillota > Clostridia > Lachnospirales > Lachnospiraceae > Mediterraneibacter. The sequence goes on from CALWQS010000218.1 coordinate 2,106, forward strand.
GCGTAGATCGCAACGTTGCCGGAACCGGATACTGCAACAGTCTTTCCTGCCAGCTCCATTCCGTTCATCTTCATCAGCTCATCTGTGAAGTACAGAAGACCGTATCCTGTAGCCTCTGTACGTGCCAGAGATCCGCCGTAGGAAAGTCCCTTTCCTGTGAGAACGCCTTCATACACGCCGCGGATTCTCTTGTACTGACCGAACAGATATCCGATCTCTCTTGCGCCTGTTCCGATATCACCTGCCGGAACGTCTGTATCAGCGCCGATATGTTTGCAGAGCTCTGTCATGAAGCTCTGGCAGAATGCCATGATCTCTCTGTCGGATTTTCCCTTCGGGTCAAAATCAGAACCACCTTTTCCACCGCCGATCGGAAGGCCTGTCAGTGAGTTTTTGAATACCTGCTCGAAACCAAGGAATTTAATAATACCAAGGTTTACTGACGGATGAAGACGAAGGCCTCCTTTGTAGGGTCCGATCGCACTGTTGAACTGTAC
>CALWQS010000219.1 GCA_944383745.1 uncultured Mediterraneibacter sp.
TCTGCACCGTCATAGCTGTAGGAATGGATAATCTCATTGCCGGACCGCTCCAGCTTCAGCCAGACAGGCGCGTCTGTATCGGTATCCGCCACAGCATACTCGTCATAATTCCCATTGTAATTCATCTTGGCAAACACATTTCCGCCCAGGCCGCTGTGGTATCTCCTCATTGTTCCGGCCACTCTGCTTTCACTCGCAAAAGCGGCAAAACCGATCGTCTGGAAGTCACTTGTCAGGACCGTGTTCGCAACCTTTACCGTCGCCGTGAAATCACCGTCCGGGGCATCATACAGCAGCACGTTCTGTGCAGTTGTATACATCCCCAGCTCGCCAGGCTGTGAATGAAATGTCACCTGATCCGGCCCATCAAATACAATTGCGTTTTCCGCCGGATTGCGGTTCTCCCATTCGTCCGTCAGCTGATATTCAGCTCCGGCGTCTCTGGCATGAGTTTCAGCCAATGCTGATGTCGGAAATAATGAAACAATCATGCAGATCAACATTCCGAATGCCAGAAATTTCTTTGCAGCTTTCTTCATTTTCATAGTGTTTTCCTCCTGTAGTTCATATTTCCCCTGCTGTTTTCAGTCTTGTTTCTCTTTTTTCACCTCCCGTTCTTTTTTTCTGCAGCCGGATCATTCTGCCGCTGTTTCCGGCTGTCCTCTATGTTTTATTATACTTTTCTCCAAATTTCCGCTCCATTGATTTTTCTACTTTTCCCCTATAATTTTATACTTTTTTCATATTATTTTGTGCATTTTTTACTTTTGTGCTAACCCAAAACAAAAAAGGAGCAATTATCAAAAATCACTCCTCGCAAAACAAAATATTTTTTCTTTCATCTGCCGGCTGCCTGCCCTGCTGCCTCTTCAATATGCTCCAGAAAGATCTTCCTGATCCCTTCGAACTCCCCAAGCCCCTTCAGGATCACTCTCACTTCATAGCCTTCTTCCTCCAGCCCGCTCTTCCAGGAATCCTCATCCCCTGCCATGTCGTTCTTCGCGTGATCACCTGCCACGAGCATGAACGGCATAAGCGCCACCTTCTTCTTCTCCGCGATCTTCAGCTTTGCCATCACATTCTTCAGTTCCGGAAAGCTCTCCACAGTCCCCACAAGGACCTGATTGTATCCCAGTGCATGGAATGTGTACTCAAGAGTAGGGTAGGCGGAGTTGGCGTGGTGTTCTGTGCCGTGTCCCATTAGGACGAGCATCTCCCCATCCTGAAGCCCGGTCTCCGCCATCACCGCGTGGATGGATTTCTTATAATCCTCCACACTGCTCAGAAGAGGTTTCCCCACGCGGATCCTCCGGAACAGGGACATATTCTCCATCAGGTCCTCCATCATCCGGTCATTCTCAATTCCGTTGATGATATGGGTCGGCTGGACGACCACATCCTCCATCCCGTCCGCCGCCATGCGTCTGAGAGCCTCCGGCACGGTGTCGATCTCCATATTTTCTGTGCGTTTCAGCTTCCTTATGATCATCCCGCTCGTAAATGCACGGTACACACGGCAGCCGTCGAACTTCTCCGCGATCTCATTTTCAATGACGTCGATCGTCCTCTCCATTGTGTCAAGATGGCTCGTTCCGAAACTCACCACCAGGATTCCTTTCTTCATTCTGACAGTCTCCTTTCCAGTTCTCTCATATCTACAGGGGGCTTGTCCCCGGAGGGCAGGATCCCCTTCTCTTTCATGATCTCATACAGCCTGAGCACCGACGGCATCTCCAGGTTCGTCTTTTCCAATGCCTGCCTGTCGGAACAGACCTCGGCGGGAGAGCCGCTCCTCAATACCTTGCCTTCGTGCATAAGTACGATCTCGTCCGCCCACCCGTAAGCATAGTCCATATCATGGGTCGCCATCAGGACAGTGATCCCTCTCTCTGTCAGCTTACTTATGATATCCTGGACAATCCTCGTATGCTTCGGATCAAGGGCAGCGGTGGGTTCATCCAGTATCATGACTTCCGGATGCATGACGAGAATATCTGCAATCGCCACAAGCTTCTTCTGCCCGCCGCTTAATGCATGGGCCGGTCTTTCCTGAAACGGCGTGATGCCAAGCTCCTCAATGACCCGTTCTACTTCCCGTTCCGCTTCCGCCTCGTCCGCCCCCAGGTTCATGATTCCGAAAGAAATCTCCTGGTACACGCTCGCGCAGAAGAGCTGATCATCCGGCTCCTGAAATACAACACCGACCTTCCGCCGCAGATCAAGAAGCCCTTTTCTCGTATATTTCACAGGTGTTCCGTCGATCAGGATCCGCCCGTCATCCGGTCTCCGAATCCCGTTCAGGCAGAGGAAAAAAGTTGATTTCCCGGAGCCGTTTCCCCCGAGAAAAGCCACCTTCCTGCCCCGGCGGATCTTCAGGTTCATCCTGTCGAGCGCCCGTTCATCATTTCCGTCATAGGTGTAGCAGAGATTCTCCGCTTCTATGATCCAGTCTTCTTGTTTCATCTTACTCTACTCCATATCGTCATAAAAAGCAGTATTCCCTCGAATACTGCGATCCCAATGATCTCCTTCCTGACCGGCGGATATTCTCTGGACAGCACCCGGATCCGCCCGTCATAGCATCTGGACTCCATCGC
>CALWQS010000220.1 GCA_944383745.1 uncultured Mediterraneibacter sp.
AACTGGTTCATGAGAATGGAAAAGCGGTCTTCCGGTGCTCCAATGATGTGGAGCACCCGGAGGAGATCGATATCGGGCGGGTGTTCGGCAGGTTTTATAAGGCGGACTCCGCGCGGACCCATACGTCTACGGGGCTGGGGCTTTCTATCGCGCAAGAACTGGTGGAGAGAATGGGCGGAGAAATCTATGCAAAGCTGGAGGGGGAGCGCTTTATCGTGGAGATGATATTTGCTGAGGACCCTGTCTGCTGATCGGCGGGCGCAGGGAGTGATAAAATTATGAAGGTTTACCTTAAGATAAAAGTCAGATATATGGAATAATTCCCCCATTTCCATATTTTTTTCACTGTGAACGGTTACGGATGGAATATAAAATAGACTGGAAAAGAATCAGTACACAGATGGAGAAGATTTGAAATGAGCATGATCAGTAATGAAAATTTAAAAGTGTTTCTCAAGGAAGTCAGAGAGAAGGCAGCCGGAGAAGACAGGCTGCTCGCACAGTTTGAACGCAGCTTTCTGAATACCCTTGAGACGACGGTGAAAATAATGGATGACGGAACTGTGCATGTGATAACCGGAGACATCCCGGCGATGTGGCTGAGAGACTCCACGGCGCAGATCCGTCCTTTTCTGTTTCCGGCAAAAGAAAACGGTGAGATCCGGCAGATGATCGCAGGGCTTGTGAAGCGGCAGTTTGCCTGTATCTGCCTGGATCCCTATGCGAATGCATTCAACGAGGGACCGACAGGCGCCTGCTGGGAGAAGGACGATCCGGACCAGAGCCCGTGGGTGTGGGAGCGGAAGTTCGAGGTGGATTCCCTGTGCTATCCCATCCAGCTTGCGTGGCTGCTCTGGAAGAACACCGGATGCACGGATCAGTTTGACGGGAATTTCCGTACCGGGGCGCGGAAGATCCTGAATGTCTTCCGCACGGAGCAGAACCACGAGTCTCACTCCGCCTACCGGTTCGTGCGCGAGGGCAGTTTCTATACGGATACCCTTTCCAGAGACGGGAAAGGGGCGCTTGTGAAGCCGGAGATCGGGATGGTGTGGTCGGGCTTCCGTCCCAGCGACGACGCGTGCACGTACGGCTATCTGATCCCGTCCAATATGTTTGCCGTTGTGGCGCTTGGATATCTGGAAGAGATCGCGGAGAAGGTCCTGTGCGATGAAAGACTGGCAAAAGAGGCATGCAGTCTGAAAGAACAGATCCATGCGGCGATCGAGGAATACGGGCGGACGAAGACGGAGGCGTTCGGCACGGTTTACGCCTATGAGGCGGACGGATACGGCATGTTCAATCTGATGGACGACGCCAACGTCCCGAGCCTTCTGTCCATGTCCTATCTGGGATATCCGGCGGATGAGGAGACGATGGAGCACACGAGAAAAATGATCCTGAGCGAGGCGAACCCGTATTATTATAAAGGAACACAGGCAGCCGGGATCGGAAGCCCCCACACGCCTCATGGATATATCTGGCATATCGCCCTCGCGATGCAGGGACTGACTGAGAGCAGCAGGGAAGAGAAGCGCAGGATCCTGCAGCTTCTTGCGGATACGACCGGAGGCACGGGGATGATGCATGAGGGCTTCTGCGCCGACGATCCGGGGAAGTATACAAGAGACTGGTTTTCATGGGCGAACGCGATGTACGCGGAGCTTTTTCTGGATTACCTCGGATACAGACTTAAGATCTGATAACCGTCCCGTGAGCGCGCGTGGGATTCGGACGGAAAATACGTCTGAATGCCTGCCTGGGATCTGCGGACAGCCCTTGAGCGGAATGTAGAATTTTTACACTAAACATAGAAATTGGAAAATTGTCCTGTCAGAAAAGTTTCGGTACAATAAAGACAGTTAGAACACTGACTGTATGTAGGAGGTACTTATGTTTTTAACAGAGAGAAAACTTGACAGGAGAATCACTGAGATCAGAGAATACAATTACAGAGAAAAGATCGCGCTGGAAGAGTTCGCAGCGCGCGAGGACAATCAGGGCGTTGTGAATCCGGAGGTTCCCACAGAATTTGAAGGATGGGATATGATACATACCGGAGACAGATGGAGCGGACGCGACCGCTATCTGTGGCTCCACAAGGAGATCACGATACCGGAGGCGTGGAAAGGAAAGCGGGCTGTCGGGATCTTTGATTTCGGAAAGACAGGAGCGGGAAATAACTCCGGCTTTGAGGCAATGTGCTATATCAACGAGAAGCCGTATCAGGGAGTGGATGCGAACCATAAGGAAGTCTTCTTCCCGGAGGAACTTTACGGTAAGACCTTCCGTCTGACCTTCCGCCTCTGGTCCGGACTGGAGGGCGGCGGCGTGCCGACAGTGCAGGAGCACAGGATCAACCGGGCGGATCTGGCATATCTGGATGAGAAAGTGGATGATTTCTATTACATGGGTATGCTGGTGCTTGATACGGTGCAGAATCTGGCGGATACCGATCCGGTAAAGTTCGAGCTGAGGAACGCGCTGGATGAGGCGTGCCTTCTTATCGACTGGGCTTATCCGGGAAGCGGTGAATTTTATGAATCCGTACATCGGGCGGATGACCTGCTCAA
>CALWQS010000221.1 GCA_944383745.1 uncultured Mediterraneibacter sp.
ATACTCATCCCGGTTACAGTAAAAGCTGCCTGCCGTCCTTCGGCAAGCAGCTCCTCTATCATAGAAAACAGCTCCTTTGATGTGATTTCCTGTATTTCACGCTCCATAAATTACAAATCCTCCACTGCCTTTGCAAGTACATCCGCAGCTTCTCCGTCAGGCAGGCAGCGAAGCCGGATTACCGGGATATTACGGAGAAAATCATCCAGCAGTCCCAGCATTCTGCCGGTCAGCTGAGCATCCCATGCAGGACACTGGACATGCGGCAGTACCGCGCCAAACGCTTCCCGCCCTGCTATACGGGACGCGCAGTTCTCCCCGCCGCGCTCAAGTACAACAAGCGCCTTGACGGGAACACTCCGATTGACCTGTTCTCCGCTCGTTCCGGACCACGGAATGCCAAATCCCGTCCATATGCCGCCCTTCTTCCGGCAGGCGGCGCGGTCTCCATTGATGATCAGCGCACGCTTCCTGTCACGCCAGAGCCGGGCATGTGTCGTCTTTCCCGTCCCGGAAGGGGCTGATATGATCAGGCCGTATCCGCTATATTCCAGCAGGACTCCGTGAAAGGTAAGCATATCTTTCATCAGGCCGCACGCAGGGAATATATGCCCCAGATATTCGAACGCCATCTGTCCCGCCGTCACCGAGCGGTCTTCAGCGAATACGATCTCAGACCAGGTATGGTTCACGGTATATGAGAGCAAAGTCTCTCCGCTCATTTTCCGGACACAGCGCCACAGCGTTCCTCCGCCCGGAAGGACAGATACTGTACAATTCACTTACAATCGCAGTATCCCTGCAGACATATTCCGGACATCCTCCCAGATCTTTTGTCTCTGCATATCTGGATGCGCAGCAGCTGCTGCATATCTTATGGTTCTCACACCTCTGGCACTTTTCATTTACCGCAGGAAGCCGAACCTTTTTAGGGAAGTCGTCCCACGCCTTCTGAAAGCCTTTTCCGACTGCGTCTTCTGCAAAATTCCCCAGCATCTGACAGCCTAAGAGCTGTCCGTCCCAGGATATCGTATAGCTCTGCATCCCTGCATCGCAGCCGAATAAAGTCAGGCGCGGCTTCAGTGTGCTGTCCTCGCTTTTGTCCTGATATACGGCATATAGATTCTTTTCGTCATAAGAATCTCCGATATAATCTTTAATGATGTTTATCCCTCTGTGAAACGCCAGCCTCACATTATCCTCCGGGTCCAGCCGGCACGAGCGCACATCCGCGCAGGCGCCCCGAACAGACTGTGTGACAATTCTCGTCTGGATCAGCCTGTATTGTGCGCCAAATTCCTCCCGGACCAGATCGCAAATATTGTCGAAATCCTCATAATTATCTTTGATAATCGTTGTTCTAAATTCCAGCTTTGACGGAAGCCTCTGCAGAAGGTGCATTCCCTCTACTGCTCTTTGAAACGCATCGCCGTTTCCACAGACCTTTTCATAAATCTCCGGCGAGGCTCCATAGATCGTGACGCCAATCTTATGCGGCGGATATTTTTCCAGCGTTTCCATAATCTCATCCGTGACGAGTGTTGCATTTGTATAAAGCGTCAGCAGGAACCCCTTTTGATAAATTCCTTTCCAGATCTCCGAAAAGTCTGATCTGAGCATCGGCTCCCCGCCCGTAATCAGCAGGCTGACTGTTCCAGCCCTTGCAGCCTGTTCCGACATATCGATCCACTGCCCTGCTGTCAGCTCTTTTTCCATGATTCTCTGATTCTCGGAATCATCATGACGGAACAGACACATTTTACAGTGAAGATTACAGCGGACAGTCAGCTCAAACGTGCCGTCCGCCGGGCGGCGCCTCGGCATCTTATGTATCATATGCGGTATTTCTTCCATAACTATCCGCCTTTCAGTATACCTCGACCATATCATGGTCTTTAAGCTCCCGGAGAAATTCCAGCACATCCTCCGAAGCCTGCCTGTGTGATACACCGTACTTCTCTTCCAGCACGCTCTCCAGGTGTTCCGCGGTGCTTGGCTCTTCAAGCGCTTTCCACAAAGTAAAGGCGCTTCCGTTTAATTCAATATACCCATTAAAATTAGCTATATTTTCGTCGACCGAAATCAACACATCCATCCCTGACACACTTCGATGGATATAATTCTTTTTCGCCTGAAATGTTTTTCTCAACTTATACCCTGCTTTTTCCAGCCTTTCCTTTACTTCCGCATCATTTATCTTCACAGGATCCTCAAAGCCATGAACATCACAGGGAAAAAACTCCGCACAGGGCGATCCCCATTTCTTTTTCATGCATTCACCTCTTTTTGGATATACTATCAGTATCAGACTCTGATCTGACGTATCCTGTAATCTTAAAGTAGAGTACTTAAAGATAATTTTTCGCAATAATCGACCGTTGTCTCTCTTATGGACAACGGTTTTTTTCTGCAGTATATACACTAAAACTCACACAGACCTGACAGCAGCCGCTCCCGTCAGACAACCCGCCCGGCAAATACCTGCCCGTGCAGGCACGACAGCCGCTTGCCGGGCGGGTCGCACAAAAGGAAAAGCAGGCTCA
>CALWQS010000222.1 GCA_944383745.1 uncultured Mediterraneibacter sp.
ATATTATGTACCAGCGGCACCGTGTTTCTTACATTTTCAAGATATTCTTTCATCATGGCACGCCATCTCCTTATTTTGTAAACAAGAAAGAACGAAGTGGGCAAGCCCGCCTCAGCTCTCCCTCTCCCCTCAATCTTGAAGGGCTTGAACACTTTGCGCGCCGCCGCAATACCGCAAAGCGGCAACATACCTCATTGCGGTGTGCGCATCCTGCCCGGAGGGCTTTTTATTTAATAGGGAACGAAGTTCCCTATTAAATAAAAAAAGCCGGGGCGCCTTCTTCGGGCACGCCAGCGTATATCACAGATCGCAGTTGATCCCTTTCTCCCTACGTTGGCATTACCCAAATCAGGTCACGGGTCTAAGCATACAGCTTACTCTCAGCCTGCTTCACGCGCAAGCTCCCCCTCTTACTTTCTTCAATTTCTTCCCTGTCCGTATCTCAGTCCCTATGCTTTCTTCATATCTGCATCCAGATTGCCGAGATAGATATCGAATACTTTCATCTTCTTCATCGCGGTGACAAGTACAGCCGCTATGATCGTTCCGCCGCAGCTCGATACAAAAAACGGAAGTACAAATCCAAACACTGCGCTTTCGCTGCCCATAATGAGCGTGGCGATCGGATAACTTAAAAGCCCGCCGATCACAGATGTGCCGAAGAGTTCTCCCATATAAACCAGCGGCAGATGCTTTCCGTACTTATAGAGCATCCCGCACAGAAAAGCTCCGCACATAGATCCCGGGAACGCAAGAAGCGTACCTGTTCCCATCAGGTTTCTGAGAAGGCTCGTCACAAATGCCATACCGACTGCATATCCCGGTCCCAGGAACACACCGCCGAGTATGTTGATAAAATGCTGGACCGGAGCACACTTTGACGCTCCCACCGGAATCGATAACGGGGAACAGACGATTCCCACTGCTACTAAGATGCCCGCAAGGGCAAGTTTCTTCACGTTGACATTCTTCATCTTCGTTCAACCTCCTGTACACGTGCGCCCGCCGTCACGTCAACTAAAACGGCATGGCTGCACTGGCGGTCGATACTCACTGGTATCCTCTCACTCCGGAACACGGATTCCCTCGCATGTTGTTTTCGTACTTAAACGAGCTTCCCGCACAGCTGACTGAATCTGCTGCAAAAAAACATCTGCTCTTGTGTACAGTTAAAACCCGGACGGCGCTCCCCGCCCGGGAAAACCTTTATTCAGTTGTCCGGAACCTATGTTACCACGTTCTCACAATAAAAGCAATAAAACTCATAAACGTTCCTGCCGCCCCGAAAACTGCGATCATGACTGAAATAAAATCTTTTTTTATCGCGCGGCATCTATAAAAGAATGTACATGTACTGTACGCCAGAATCAGTGCCAGGATGCCTGAAGGCTCCTGATTTTTCACAATACAGTAAATCAGAAGGGTAAGAGCAAGCACGTAAAAGCCCCAAAAGCCGTATCGGAAGCTTTCCATATAATCCAGCCGAGACTTCAGTTCAGCTATGCGGATAATATTATCCTCGCTCTTTTTCCTGTACTGCTTCTCCGGTATAATTTCCCCGCTGAGCAGATCGTTCACTCCGACTTCCAGGCTGCGGCTCAGCGGCTGGATCAGGGACAAGTCCGGCATACAGCGTCCATTCTCCCATTTAGAAACCGCCCTGTCAGTAACTCCCAGCTTTTGAGCCAGCTCCTTCTGCGTCATCCTCAATTCTTTTCTCCTTCGGGCAATAAAAGCTCCGATCCGCTTTTGATCCATAACCATCCTCCTCAGCCTGTATTTGTTTCCTGCTGCTGCATGATTTGATATATTTCTGTAATCAGTTTACTACAAACAGACAAAAGAGTAACCATACCAGTGGTTGAATGTATCAGAATTAATATGGCAATTTTCTCTGTAAACTGCTATAATCACATAGGATAAAATCAGAAGAAGAGAAAGAAGGAATCAAAATGTCAGTCGAGATAGTAAAACATTTTTTTGCAGATAATAATATTGATAAAGAAATTTTAGAATTTCCAGTATCAAGTGCCACCGTTGAGCTTGCCGCCCAGGCAGCCGGCGTAGAGCCTGCAAGGATTGCAAAAACATTATCCTTTTACACAAAGGAAAAGGATGGCGCGATCCTCATCGTTACAGCAGGAGATAGGAAAATTGACAACAGTAAATTCAAACATTTCTTTGGCATGAAAGCCAAGATGCTAGCCCCCGAAGATGTGGAACACCTGACCGGACATGCTGTCGGCGGCGTATGTCCATTTGGGAACCCTGAACACACGGCTGTGTACCTTGATATTTCCATGAAACGATTCGATACCGTCTTTCCTGCAGCCGGGAGCTCCAACTCTGCCGTAGAACTGACATGCGATGAGCTGGAACAGTTTTCCGGTTCAAAAGAATGGATCGACGTATGCAAAGAAATGTAAACTTGTAAAAATGCAGGTAAATAAACAGGCTGTTCTGAATCCATAGGTCAGGACAGCCTGTTTGCTTTCTCATCTATTTCAGGAAACTCTCAATAATAAC
>CALWQS010000223.1 GCA_944383745.1 uncultured Mediterraneibacter sp.
GCTCCTTCTCGCTGTATGGCGTTCGCCATATGTCGAAAAACCTCTCAACCGCCTTGTGCAAGCCAGCTTGCAACGGCAGTTGAGAGGTTTTTCACCGCATGGGGAATTGTTCGGCAAAGAATACAAGGAAATCTCTAGGCAAATTTTTTTTGGCATGATATTATTAGGGGTAGGAAAAATAGACATCAAAGGGTTATGGCAAGAGTGAAATTATGTGAATCATGGAGGGAAGAATTTTGAGGTACGCAGACGCTAATGTAATCAAGATCAAGCATGCAGTGTTGGAGGAAGTAGCGCGGCTGGCTTTCGCGGGAGAGCTTGAGGAGCGTAAGGATGAGATCCCGATGAAACTGATCCCGGGACCGACCGCTCAGTTCCGCTGCTGTATTTACAAGGAGAGGGAGATCATCAGACAGCGTGTCCGCCTGGCGGAAGGTAAGGCGCCGGGGATAGAGGACGACGGCAATGTGATCCAGGTTATCAGCTCCGCATGTGAGGACTGCCCGATCTCCAGTTATACCGTGACGGAGAACTGCCAGAACTGTATCGGAAAGGCATGTATCAACGCATGTAAGTTCGGCGCGATCGAGGCAGGGCGCACGCGCTCGCATATCGATCCCGCAAAATGTAAAGAATGCGGAAAATGCGCGGAGGCCTGTCCGTATAATGCAATCGCACATCTGCAGAGACCGTGTAAGTTCAGCTGCCCGGTTGACGCGATTTCATATGACGAGTACGGCATCTCCGTGATCGATGAAGAGAAATGTATCCGCTGCGGAAAATGTATCCACAGCTGTCCGTTCGGCGCGATCGGATCCAAGACATGGATCGTGGACGTGATCAAAGCGATCAACTCCGGAAAGCATGTCTATGCGATGCTGGCTCCGGCTACAGAGGGACAGTTTGGACCGGATATCACGATGGCAAGCTGGAAAAAGGCGATGAAGGAGCTTGGCTTCACTGATTTTGTAGAAGTAGGGCTTGGCGGAGACCTCACTGCGAAGAGCGAGGCGGAAGAGTGGCGTGAGGCATACGCTGAGGGCAAGAAGAAAGTGACCTCCTGCTGTCCGGGATTTGTCAATATGGTGAGGAAGCACTACCCTGAGCTCAGCGATGCAGTTTCTACAACTGTCTCTCCGATGTGCGGTGTGTCACGTATGATCAAGGCGAAGGATCCGGATGCGGTGACTGTATTTATCGGACCTTGTCTTGCGAAGAAATCCGAGATCGTGGACCAGAAGATCGAGGGCAATGCAGACTATGCCATGACATACAGCGAGATCCGCGCGATGATGAGAGCGAAAGGAGTCGCGCTTGAGCCGGTGGAGAATACATATCAGGAATCTTCCGTATTCGGCAAGAGATTCGGCAATTCCGGCGGAGTTACAGCAGCTGTCCAGGAGAGCCTGAAAGAGTCCGGCAATGACATCGACATCAAAGTCTGCAAGGCAAACGGAGCGGATGAGTGTAAGAAGGCGCTTCTGCTCATGAAGGTCGGAAGACTTCCGGAAGATTTCATCGAAGGTATGGCGTGCGACGGCGGATGCGTCGGCGGACCGAGTTCCTTCAAGGATCAGAAGCTGGCGAAGAAGTCCAGAGACGCACTGATCAAGGAAGCGGATGACAGAGGAATCTACTCGAACCTGAGCAACTACGACGAGGATTCCTTCTCTATGCACAGATAAGATCACAGAAAAATTGAAAATGAATTACATAACAGGACGGGAGCATGCCGCAGGATATGCTCCCGTCCTGCTTTTCGGCTGAGATTCTGCTCAAGGTTATCTTGAGGCGGCATCCGGCGTCTCTGCCCGGTACTGAGTCGGCGTCTGTCCTTTTTTCTGTTTGAACAGCCTTGAGAAGTACAGCGCGTCGTGATATCCGACGGACCGGGCGATATCGTTGACCGGCAGGTCTGTCTTACGGAGGAGCGAGCAGGCGCGCCGGATGCGGAAGTCCAGCAGATACTCCTGGGGAGATGTGCCGGTGATATCTTTGAAGAGCCGGTACAGATAGGTGCGCTCAATATTCAGATGATCCGCAATCACCTGGATATTGACCTGGTGGGCGTAGTTGTTCTCGATATATCGGAGCGCCTCTTCAACATAGGAGATCTTCCTCTCCTTCGGCGGGATATATTTCCTGGGAAACTTGCTGGCGAGTAGATACAGATATTCATACAGGATACTGTTCATCATCAGGTCGCGGTTCTCGGGAAGGCTGTACGCCTCGAACATTTTCTCATGGCAGAGACGGACGCGGTCATCCCTGCCGTAATGAAAGTACGGCACATCAAGAAGAGAAGTTCTCTTAAAATACTCTCCCATTTTGATCCCCTGAAAACCGATCCATGTGTAGGTCCAGGGATGGTACTTGTCTGCTTCATAGTAGATCAGGGTGTTCGGACGGATGAGAAATGCGTCGCCCTCCGAGAGCTGATAGATATTTCTGTCTGGTTAGCAGATCCCCTTACCTTCCAGAATAAAATAAAGCAGGGATACGC
>CALWQS010000224.1 GCA_944383745.1 uncultured Mediterraneibacter sp.
CCGCAGAATACGGACTTTTTCAAGCCGTAATTCTATCGGAGATTGCCTCCGTCTTTTTGCAAACGCTATTTTAGGGCGCAATAACCCCTTGGCTGGATTTTTCAGGGCGCTCCTTTGGCTAAGCCGCTTTCTGCTCCTTTTTCCCTTCAAATTTTTCGACTGCATAATCCGTCATCTCTCCAAGGTTATTCATAACGCCAGATAAATATAGTCCGGTCTGACGATCACGCATAGCCATTTAGTCTTCCGACTGAATTGTTATAATATCCCACTGAGATTTTTCAAAAAATAATTGATTTTTAAATATAGAAAATGTATAATAATATGATTTAGATTTGATAGGTCTATTTGGGCGGCTTGGGATAAAAAGGAGGTTATGATTATGCACAATTTCGAGTATGTTCCCAAAAAAGAATGGGAACCAATTAGAGACGAACTCTCAGAAATTATCTGCAGGCTGCAGGATGAAGTTAGAGATGCTTTTACTTTTCAATATCATTTCATAGGCAGCAGCGAACGAAAGATGATAACCCGTGACAAAAGCTCTAACATTGGTTTTGACTTCGATGTGAATATCGAGGTAAATGACCCTGATGAAGACTATTCTGCCGAAGAAATACGAAACATTCTTCGCAAGGGCCTTGATAAGGTCACTCATCCTTATGGTTACCCAATTTTTGAATACGATTACACCGAAGACTCTACTCGTGTCCTTACAATTAAAGTAAAGGATCGTATGAATTTCTGCATCCTGCACAGCTGCGATTTTTGTATTATCTACGAATGCGATGACGGACAGCAGCAGTATATTCGTTATAACAAAAAGCAGCGCAGTTATTCGTGGGAGTATCAGCCCAAAGGATATTATAAGCTCTCTGACAAAATCGCGTGGATTAAAAAGCATAAACTGTGGCAGCACGTTAGAGATAATTACATAACTAAAAAAAATGAAAATACCGATGATAACAAAAAATCCAGATCTATTTTTGCCGAAACGGTTCATCAAGTATGTCAGCAAAACGGATATTATCAATAATATCAGCGAAGAATAAGCTTTTATATATTATAAAAGTGAATGTGATCCCCGGCACAGCCTCGAAGGGGATCACATCCTTTCAGAAGAGCTCCGTGATCTTCTCCACCATCGCATCCATAGATGCTTCTTCCGCGATCTCGATCCGCATCCCGTACTTTTCTGCCTCCCGCGCTGTCTGTTCCCCGATGCACACGGCTCGGACGCAGCTGTAATCCATCTCTCCCACTGCACCGGTGAAGCCTCGCACTGTGGAGCCGCTGGTGAAGGTCACTGCATCAATCTCCCCATTTTCCAGCAGCTCTCTGACCTGGTCTCTCAGCAGAGGATTCATTCCGCAGACGGTGCGGTACAGGGGAATATCCTCTGCATTGAACCCTGCCGCAGTCAGCGGCGGGATCAGATCCTCCGATCCCTGCTCCGCCCTCGCGATCAGGATATGGCTTCCTGTCTTCGCCCGGGCTGCCAATTCCCTGCCCAGGTCACCGGCGCTGTACACTCCGGGCACAAGATCCGGGAATATCCCCCGCTCCGCAAGCGCTCTGCCCGTAGCGGTTCCGATCGCGGCAAGCTTGACCTCCCCGCCGAAGAACAGCTTCCGCAGATCCATCCGCAGCTCTGCGAGCTGCTCAAAGAAGACGGATACTCCGATGGGGCTTGTGAACACAAGCCACTTTTCTCCGCTTCTGAGGCAGAACCTCTCCAAAGCGTCTCTCAGAACCGGATTCGGAGAGATCGTTTCCGTGCGGATCGCCGGCATCTCGATCACCTGAGCGCCAAGATCACGCAGGCGCCCAGCCAGAGAAGAAATGTTCTGCCTCGGACGCGTGAGCAGGAACCTGCGCCCGCCTAAGATCCGGTCTTCCGCCCAGTGAAGCTCCTCAGCAAGAGAGCAGACCTTCCCCACCACGATGATCGCAGGCGTTCCGATCCCCGCCTGATCCGACTTTTCTCTCAGCGTCCCCACCGTGGCTGTCACCCGCCTCTGCCTCGCGGTCGTCCCCCGCTCCAGCACTGCGGCAGGAGTCTCCGGATTCATCCCTGCTTCCATAAGGCCGTTCAGTATTTTCTCCATAGAGGACACGCTCATGAGGAATACCAGCGTGCCGTTCAGCCTTACAAGTGCGGCAAAATCGATATTCAGCGTGCCGTCCTTTTTCGCATGCCCGGTAATAACATGGAAGGAGGATGTATAATCCCGGTGAGTGACAGGGATTCCGGCGTAGGCGGGCACCGCCACAGAGGACGTGATTCCCGGCACGACCTCAAATGGGATCTCTGCCTTTCGGAGAACTTCCAGCTCCTCGCCCCCTCTTCCGAACACGAAGGGATCGCCGCCCTTCAGGCGCAGTACCCGCTTGCCCTTCTCCGCCTCCCGCACAAGGATTTGATTGATCTCTTCCTGCGGCACAGGATGATTTCCGGCATGCTTGCCCACATAGACCGTTTCTTTTTCTGCCGGGATAC
>CALWQS010000225.1 GCA_944383745.1 uncultured Mediterraneibacter sp.
GTGGCAACTGCGGTATCTGAACTCCAGGGCGCGCTTGCAGCACTCGTGAAGACAGCTCCGGCAGCAGGCGGCAGCACAGCAGCAGGCAGCGATGACAGCAAGGATCTCGACGGAACATTAGTGGCAGGCGGCACGACGAAGGTGAGCACACCGGCTACATCTTCCGCAGTGAAGACAGGCGATACGGCCAACACAGCAGCGACAGCAGCGGTTATGGTCGGAGCACTCGCACTGATCGGACTTGCAGCAGTCAGCATGACCAGCAGGAAGAAAAGATAATTTTCTGACAGATTTGTGAATTGATTTCACAGAACTGCAGGAAAAGATAAGCAGTCCTTTACAGGGGCGGATGCGGTTTCGAAAGAGGCCGCACCCGCCCCTGGTTTTGGTGAGAGAGAAATATCAGAAAAATATCAGAAAAAATGCGGAGAAAAAGATATCTGCATAATAAATTATATGTGCAGAACCCCAGCAGACGTGATATACTAAACGAAACATGGAGTTTTTTGCAGCAAAGGGGGTAAGACAAGGTGACAGGGAGAAAGAAGAAGCTTCTTGCGCTTGGAATTGCAGCGCTGATTACAGCGGGTACGGTTTTCGGCTATGCAGGCAGTTCTACAGTACAGGCAGCGGAGCGGGGAGGAGTCTCTCTATCGTATAAAGAGTGTGAAATATATGACAAGCTGTATGACAGGATCGTCAGGATCGCCTCTGACGGAGGCGGCACCGGGGACATGCTCGGCGGAGAAGAGATAACGCTGTCCTGGACTTACGGCGAACTGGGATTAAGCGGTTCAGGAGACGCTTCCGCAAAGACGCAGGCGCTGAGCGCGCTGAGAACCTCGCTGAACAGAGTCAGAGACGCGCTGATCTCAGAGTGTCCCTACGAGCTCTACTGGTTTGACAAGACGGCAGGCTATTCCTACAGCTACCGCAATCCAAAGCTGAACAGCAGCACAGTCTCCGTGGACGTCGTCAGCATTAAGTTTGCTGTCTCCCAGGCATATCAGCAGGGAGGAGACGCGAACAAGGTCAGCGGGGCTAAGGCGCAGCAGGCGGAGCAGACGGTTTCCTATGCGCAGGAGATTATCGCAAAATACAGAACAGCCTCTGATTATGAGAAGCTTTCCGGGTATGTGCAGGAGATCTGCGATCTCGCCGTTTACGATGACACGATAACCGAGAACGGCACAGTGCCCTACGGAGATCCGTGGCAGATTATGTACGTGTTTGACCGGAATCCGAATACGAAAGTTGTCTGTGAGGCGTATGCAAAGGCATTCCAGTATCTGTGCGACGGGACGGATTTTGACAGCCCGTGGATCGAGTGCCATACAGTCAGCGGAGTTATGAACGGCATTATTCATATGTGGAATATTGTCACGATGCCGGACGGCGGCAACTATATTGTCGATCCGACCAACTGTGACGAGGGAACCCTGTACGCTCCGGCAGGCGGCATCTTCCTGCAGGGAGGAACCGGAGATGTCGTGAACGGCTACCAGGTGCTCGGATATCCGTATTACTATGATGACAATATCATACAGGCGTTCGGAACCGGCGGCGTGCTTGCGATCGCTTCGTCGGCATATGCGTCAGGCACAGGTGCATGGGACGCGGGGACTGCGGCTCAGAGAAGCGGGCAGGAAGCGTCAGGAAGCGGTGAAGCAGCAACCGGGGAATCACAGGGTGCCCAGGAGGACGGGCAGCAGGACAGCGGCAGCGGGGAATCCGAGGACCAGAATGCGGAGGGGGACGGCAGTCTCACCCCTGAGATCTCAGAAAAGTCAGATCAGCAGGATAATAAGAAGAAAGAAGACGTGTCCCGGTCGGGCAAGTCTCCGAACACAGAAGACACCGTTGTACAGTGCCTGATATGGGGCGCAGTGCTTGTGACCGCAGGAGGGACAGGAACAGTGCTTGCCCTGCGCAGGCGGCCGAGAAGGTCCAGATCCCGGCGGAGATAGAAAAAAGGAATCAGGCAGGAAGGACGGCAATATGGGAAAAAGGGTATTCCTTATCGTGCTTGACAGCGCGGGAGTCGGCTATGAGCCGGACGCGGACCGGTTCGGCGACACAGGCAGCGATACGTTCGGCACCTGCATACGGAGCGGAAGGCTCCGCGTGCCTAACATGGAGCGGATGGGACTTTATCAGATTGAGGGCACATCGTTCGAGAAGCCGGGCATACCGGCGCTTGGATGCTGCGGACGGCTGCGGGAGCAGTCCGCGGGGAAGGACACGACGGTGGGACACTGGGAGATCGGCGGCGTGATTTCGCCCAGGCCTATGCCCACGTATCCGAACGGCTTCCCTCAGGAGCTGCTGGATGAGTTCGCCGAGAAGACGGGCAGAGGAGTGATCTGCAATAAGGCCGGCTCGGGAACAGAGATTATAAAAGAATACGGGGCGGAGCAGATCGCTACCGGAAAATGGATCGTCTATACATCGGCGGACAGCGTGTTTCAGATCGCCGCCCATGAGGACGTCATCCCGCTGGCGGAGCTGTATGCGGGATGCAGGACAGCAAGGGCGCTGCTCACGGGCGAGAATGCGGTGGGCAGAGTGATCGCGCGG
>CALWQS010000226.1 GCA_944383745.1 uncultured Mediterraneibacter sp.
AAACTGGTTGAATAAAATAATAAAGTAAAGTACAATAAAATATATAAATAACATATAAAGATAAGTTTATATCGCATATACACTGAGAGCGAAAAACGCATAAAATGGAGGGGCAGACTAAAATGAAGCTCTATCTGGACAATTGCTGCTATAATCGTCCATTTGACGATCAGACGCAGGAGAGAATCCATTTGGAAAGTGAGGCAATATTGACAATACTGCAACGGGGACAATCAGGGATGTATAGCATCATAGGGAGCAACATTTTAGAGCTTGAAATGGACCGCATGCAGGATATAGTAAAAAGAGAAAGAGTCAAAGAACTCTACAAGGTTGCTGACTTGCATATTATGTATACGGACGAAATCAAAAAACGGTCACAGGAAATTATGTCTCAGTCAAAGATCAGAACCTTTGACAGTCTTCATATTGCCGCTGCGGAAGCAGCAGGAGCAGATGTTATGCTGACAACAGATGATAAACTGGAAAAGATGTCCGGGCGGATGAATTTGAATGTAAAGGTTATGAATCCATTAAGATTTGCATGGGAGGCGATTTATAATGATGAATATTAATTTAAATAATCCAACAGAAATACGCATGGTTGGAATACAAGCGTTGAGAAACGTCTTGGGACCTGTAGGAACAGTGCGCTTTATTCAACAGTATGATACCGGATACGGAGATTATACGAAAGAGAAGCAGGGAGAAGCGGATATAAGTCTGGAGGAGATAGATACTCTGTTAAAATACTAAAACAAATGTTTTCCCGGGGTAAAGCCGGATTAGTCGGTAGAGCATGCGGCTGTTAACCGCAGTGTCGTTGGTTCAAGTCCAACAGGGGGAGCTTGAAAAGCCTCATGTTACAATGTGACATGAGGCTTTATCTATTGAATTAAGCTGTCTCCTGCATGGGATATCAACCGGCAGGCGGCAGTGACTCAAGCTCAATAGGATATTTATAATAATTCCTGATACTTTTCAATTATAGCTTTAAGCTGCGCTATCATCTCTTCTTTTGTAAAGAAAAGCCGATCATCCATATTCTCACAGAAATCAAAAAACGTAAAAAGAAGACCGGGTTCTTCGATGTCAAGATAGATCAGGCTGTGCGTAACAGGTGAGTTCAGCATCAGATACCCCCGGGTCTGGCTGATGAACAGAAAAAGTTCATTGTCCAGGCTGCCGATATTGTTCTTCAGCATGCGGTAATTATTGGTACGGCATGCCTGAAGGAGCTGTCGCGCTAAGTTAATTCTGTCCTCCATCAAAGGCCTGTTATATGCATTGGACGGGTATTCTCCGATTTCACCGGTCTCCATAAAACGGATCAGTCCTTCCAGAGAAAAAATAGAGCACATGGAGGAGGCATTGCGGAATTGGATCATATTATTAACATAATCAACAAATCTTTCAATAAAGGCGGTACGGTTGGGGAGTTCCTGGATGACATACTTGTCAACAAAGTGGGCATCCATAAAAAATGTCAGGCACGGCGTCATCTGGAAAGAATATGCCGGCATATTCGCGTGTACCAGGTTCTGCACATAGTCCAGCTGGTCAAAAAGGCTGTCGATCCGTTTCAGCAGGCGAGATGATTTCGTCAGATAATCATCAAAGATCCCGCAGAGCATTTCCAGAGATTCCGAAGTGCTGGTAATATAGCCTTTCCTGATATCAGAAGTCAGAAGGCATGCGTATTCCGACGTGATAATTATATAAGGAAATAAGGTAAAAGAGTCGTTCTTGGATGCAATATTGTCATAATAATAAAATGTTTCATAATTATGGATGCTTCCATATAAAGGAAGTATACGTTTCAGACAGTTCAGATTATAGTCATTCTTTCCCTGCGAAAAGTCGGTATTGTTATCAAGGCAGATAATATGGTCTATCAAGATATTGGATTTCCCGATTCCCTCCGACACAAGGAGATCAACCAGAAAACTATAGTCCGGCTGTATGAGCATGCGGATATGCCCCTTTTCTCTTGAAAATTCAAGTGAAAGGATGCGGAGCAGAGCGTTATTGATCTCTGTCTGTGTGTTCAGAAGAAAGGTATCGTCTGTTTTCGGAATGACTTCCGTTTTGTAGATCGTGGCCGGAAAAGAAAGAGAGGGAAGACGAAATTCTTCAAAAAAAAGTTTTGTATTTTTCCTTCGGTAATAATTTTCAGGTCCGATCAACGTGATCATGTATGCTTCCTGCATTTCTTTCGTCTCGTTTGGCGACAGCTGCATGAATCTGCACATATTTGATACCATCTCTATAGAGGTCGGCTTCCTTTGCCCCTTTATGATTTTATACATGTTGGAACGATCCAGACCGCAGTAATGTGCAAGCGGATAGGTCTTAATATTTTTATTGTGTATATACTGTGACAGTAATTCGGAAAATTCTGACATAATGAATCTCCTTTTCGATTTGTATATGATAAATTGACATTCGAAAATACCCCCGGGGGGGGGTATTTTGAGTGCACAAATATCTGACCGCAATAATTATAAAAGATGAGGTATAAAAATTCTATAAAAAATATAAAAAAAGTTTGACCACAAATCTTGACACATATTGAGATTTAGCAGAGTAAATCAAATGACAAAATTTACTTTCTAAACAGGAGGACTAAGATTATGGGCAAGAAGTTTATGAGACGACTGCTTGTACTGCTTGCGGCAATGTGCCTGATGGTTACAATGGCTGTGCCGGTATTGGCAGAAGAAGATGGAGAGTCGTCGACAGTGACAGGGACAACGGAAGATCCGGCTAACGGTATTCTTCAGGTCATGCTGGCGTATGTCGATGACGGGGGAAACAGGACGTATTATACAGGCGGTACATGTTTTCTGATCAACGAAGAATATGTTGTGACAAATAAGCATGTATTCGACCTCGATACAGTACTTTCAAACGGTCTGACAGTCAGGGAGACAATGAAGAATGATTATTCACTGGAAGCGCTTCCGCAGGATAATGATTCACACATCAGACTGTATGTATTTGCAAACCGTGATACGAACGTAGAGGCGACCGTACATGAAAATGCGCAGTCAGATGTACTTGATTTTGCTGCGCTGAAGCTTTCTGAGAAGATTTACGGAAGACAGCCGCTTGTACTTGGAGACAGCGATTCCATCAATCCGCAGGATACTGTCTTCGCGATGGGATTCCCGGAAGATTCTGTACAGAACAAGAAATTTAATACAAAAGAAGACGTTTCTATTTCCGACGGTATTATCTCCAAGGTTACTGTTACGGGAAGCGTAGATATTATCGAGCATACAGCTCCGCTGAACAATGGAAATTCAGGCGGTCCTCTGCTGAATGCAGATAATCAGGTTATCGGAATTAATGAGTTTATCATTGACCAGAAGAATTATTCAATTCAGATCAATGCAGTAAAAGAGATCCTTGATACATATGGAATCGCTTACTCCACAGCAGGCGGCGGCACAGACATCACTCCGGATGACGGGGAGGATGACGCGGTTGAACCGGAAGGACCGGACCAGGCGCTTATCTCCAGCCTTCAGAGTGAGATTGACAAAGCAAAGGCAATGGATGTTTCCGGCTACACTGACGAGAGCGTGCAGGTGCTTAACGATACGATCGGTTCAGCAGAGTCTGTTGTGAGCAATCCGGATGCAACGGATGAGCAGCTCGAGGCGTCCATCAGCGATCTTCAGGCGGCAGTTACAGGCCTGGAAGAAAAAGCTGGATTGAATCCGCTTGTGATCGTCGGCATTGTGGCGGCGGTTATCGTAATTATTGTAGTT
>CALWQS010000227.1 GCA_944383745.1 uncultured Mediterraneibacter sp.
TTTCCGATCCGGCGGCATGGATCGCGGCGCTGATCCCGCTGGTGCCGTATTATATCTACACCATGCGAAAGTGGGAAAAGAAGAATATAACAGAGAATCCTTAAAAGGGAAAAGCAAATTCAAAGAAAAGACGTTATGGATATCTTTGCAGATAAAACGAAAGCCGCGGGAGAGAAGAGAATTTCTTTCCTGCGGCTTATTCTCTTTATTCCCGCGAGCAACGAGCCAAATGGACATGCTGGCCTGTTATTCAAACAAGGGAAGAACCGGGTTTAACCCAATCAATCATGCTGTATGCTGTCGTTACCTACGTAAACATGCGCGGAGTCCGGGCCGTTGACCGGATTGTTGATCTGTGCCAGAGAGACCTTGCTTTTATCAGGCTGACGAAAGCGCAGAAGAAAATACTGCTTCAAACTAGCAGGTCACTTATTAGTTTGAATGGTGATATGGATTTTAAAATGTCCCATATTTTTCCCTTTATATAGTATTATATATTTATTACATCTCCACTTCCTTCCAGATAGTGTTGGGCAGGATATGTCGGAAGATATTCCTGAACTGCTATACGTACACTGTAACTGCCACCATTAACCAAGCCGCTAATAGTGCCAGTTTCAGTGCCATCTACATAGAAGTTCAAAGTTCTTGAATATATTCCGGTAAGAGATACTGTATATCTGGTCCCGTCAAAACCAGGTAATGGAACACCATTGCCACCTGTTACTACTGCACTGCTAGTAATACGAACTTTTATTCTATGTAATAAATATTATTTAATGATTGTCTATATTAATAAGAGATTAGCAAATAAAAAAAGTACGGGTATAACCAAGAAAGTCAATATAAAACAAACAATTTTATTTCATGTATCCTTTATCCGCTTTTGATATCTGATGTATAAAGATGAACATAATCTCTACATGATTACAATGATATGTGAAGTTTAAGGCCTTGAATTTTCACCAAAGACTTGACTAAATAGGGAGGGAAAAGTATTGAAAAGAATGGATGAGGCGTCTTTTAACCAATTAATAAAAAAATATGGAAATCAAGTTCTCCAAATTTGTTATTTATATGTAAAAAATTATCACACTGCGCAAGATTTGACCCAAGAAACCTTTATACGAGTTTACAATAAGTATTATACATTAAGAGATAAAACATATGAAAAAACTTGGATTATGAAAATAGCGGTCAACACATGCAAAAATTATCTAAAAATGATAAAAATAGTTCCTCTTTCCTTGAATGACCAATATCAAGTTCCTTCACCAGATCACTATGATGTACTATTAAATACAAATGCTGTAACATCCTATGTAGTACAGTTACCGGAAAAATATAAGGAAATTGTAATGCTCTATTATTATGAGGAATTCTCGATAAAAGAAATTTCGCAAATATTAAAGCTAAAAGAAACTACTGTTCTTCAGCGGCTTAAGAGGGCAAGGGAAAAATTGAGACCATTATTAGAGGAGGTATTATAATGAAGCTTAAAAATCAAATGGAGAAAGACTTGTCAAATATTATTTTACCCGAAGATTTTAATCAGAAAGTATGGAAACAAATACAATATAAAAGAAAAAAAACAAGAAAAATACTTGCGGCTGTCTTTTTCTGTGTACTTATTGTTGGAGGGACGGTAAGCGCCCATTTTATCTATCAGCAAGTTTTGGTAAATCATGAGGAACTTCCACCGGTAAATGACATGGAAATTAGAGTCGTGAATGATAGTGATGCAGAACCAGATGCCTATGGGTTTTATGAAGAAACATATTATTCTTATCAAAGTTTATGTGATGATTTAGGTATCACTTTGTTAAATTCTTCTTTGGCTGAGAATAATCCTTATATGATTATTAAAAGGGACACAGATAATGATAACTGGAATATAATTAAAATTAATGCTTATATTATTGGCGATCTACCTAAATTGACATTATTACCAAATGGTAAGGATTATACGTGGGAGCAAGGAGATATTTATTCATCTCCTGTTGATATGGAAATTCATATTATAAGTACGGAACGTCAATTGGAAAATGAATTTAATATGGAGTTTCTTGGTTATTATGATTATGTTGAAACATATACAGCTAAAGGAGGATTTCTGGTAAACATTTTGCAGGATACCACTATTAAAGAAAATGAAAGTTTAAAAATCAAGCCTATTTACACGGGGATTTTTGTATATGACGGAATCAGATATGTCCTCACCGGACAAATGAATTTAGAAACATTTAAAAAAGTGATTGATTCCTTTAATTAGTAGATATTCTTACTTAATCGAGCAATTATAAATACAGTGGCACGTTCATTAGCGAACGTGCCTCAGACTGTAGACAAAGTTGGTGCTGGAGTTTAACTCCAGCACCACGCTTTTTGTACTGCTTTTTTCTTGTCATCCGATACGGATAAGGCGGCCATTAACAGCTTCCACTTGGATATCCCCAATTTCTGAGAAATCCGGATGATCTGCATTATAGACATAAGCTGTGATCCATCCATCTCTGGAAGGGTGTTCCATTTCCCATTCATCCCTGCTGGATGATACAGTCAGGAGTCAAAAATCGGTATTAACCGATAGCCCCTTTGACTGAGTCATTAAACTCTTTTCTGAGAGTCCGCCGAGCGGCGCCCTCTCATGCGCGATATACCAGTTCAAGAAGATCGACGATCTTGTCGATCCCAAGAAGACTTGCGTTCAGCAGCGCCTGGTGGGAATAGACGCTTCCCCACTCTAGCCCTGTGTACGTCTCATAGTAGAATTTCCTCTCCCGGTCTGTCTTGCGGATCCTGTCCGAGGCTTTCCTCTCTGTCAGGTCGTAGCGCTCTGCGATTCGTTTGACCCGGTCGGCCTTCTCAGCGCAGATGAAGACATTGATGCAGTCATATTTATCCCGCAGTATATAGTCGGCGCAGCGTCCGACGATGACGCAGGGACCCTTTTCTGCAAGGCTGAGGATGATCTCAGTCTGCTTCTGATATACCTTCATATCGAGAGACGGCATATAGGACGCGGTGTTGATGAAACTGGCGTATCTCATGGAAGATGCGCTGTAGGAAGAGATGAAAGCATTCAGCGCGGATTCATCCGCCCGCCCGACACTTTCCTCCGTATAGCCCAGCTTCTCTGCCGCCATGGTGACAAGCTGGTTGTCGTAGAGCGGGATACCAAGGCGTTCAGCAAGCTTTTCTCCGATCTCATGTCCGCCGCTTCCGAACTGACGGCTGATGGTAATGATTTTGTATTCCGACATATCAATCCCTCCTTTGAAAAATTAAAATACTATTCCGAACACGTTTTATCTGCCTTTATTATAACGCCGGGGGAGGGGAGAAACAAGAGTGATGAACGCGTACGATGAAAAGAATACGTAAAAAGGAGATATGCGAAAGAGGATGCCAAAGCCGGAAAAATCCAGTATAATAAGGTAGTGTGCCTGTCAGCGAAGGGAAATGACCGGCAGATCAAAAAAGAAGAGGATACGAAAACATGAAAAAGAAAGGCAAAGAGAGGACAAGCTGCGAGACATGTGCGTTTTATGTCTATGACGATGAATACGGCGCGTATCTGTGCGACATGAATATGGACGAGGATGACTATGTGAGGATCATGTCTGACAGATATTATCAGTGCCCGTATTATCGGAATGGGGACGAGTATGCGGTGGTCAGAAAGCAGATGTAGAAAATACTGACAAAAAATCCAGTCAACACTGTACTCATCCCGTATTTTCGGACTCACTTTTTGTTAAGGTAGGTATAACAAAAAGTGAGTTTTTTATGCCCGGAAATCCGGGCGGAAAGGACAGGGAGTTATGAAAGAAATCAGTTTGACGATTACAGGGATGAGACATTATTACGGTAACGGCATATTTCATGTGGGGGATATTCTCCGCTGCAGAAAGGAACCGGAAAACCAGTATGACGCAGAGGCGATTCAGGTGATGCTTCCGGTATACGGAAAAGTCGGATATATCGCAAACAGTCCGTATACGGTTGCAAAAGGAACGTTAAGCGCCGGGCGGGCGTATGACCAGGTAAAGAAAAAGTTCTATGTACGCGTGCTGTATATCTGTGCGAATCAGATTATCTGCAAAGTGGAGGAGGGCAGAAAAGAAGAGCTTGAGAGCCGGATCAGCAGACAGCTCAAAGCGGTCGACGATACTGAGTTTTAAGAATGCGGCATATATGCTAAAATGGCTTTATGAAGTCAAAGGAGATTGAGCCATGGTTAAGTCATACAGCCAGAAATTAAGAGTGTTATATGTGATGCGGATCCTGCTGCAGTATTCGGATGAAGAACATCCGATCTCACAGGCAGAAATATCGGAGCGGCTGAACGCTTACGGCATACAGGCGGACCGCAAAAGTATTTACGATGATATTAAGGTCTTAAATGAGTTCGGCATGGAGATAGAAAACCGCCGGTCTAAGCCGGCGGGCTTCTATGTGGCGGAGAGAACTTTTGAGCTGCCGGAGCTGAAGCTGCTGGTAGATGCGGTTCAGTCGTCAAAATTCATTACAGCGAAGAAGTCAAACGAGCTGATCCGAAAGCTGGAAGAACTGGCAAGCGTACACGAGGCAAAAGCGCTGCAGAGACAGGTATTTGTCGGGAACCGCATTAAGACAATGAACGAAAGCATCTACTATAATGTGGACAAGATACATCAGGCGATTTCCCAGAACCGGCTGATACGGTTTCACTACTATGAATGGACGCCGCAGAAAGAAATGCATCTGCGCAGGGACGGAAAAGCCTATGAAATCAGCCCGTGGGGCCTGACCTGGGACGATGAAAATTATTATATGGTCGGTTATGACGGCGATGCGGAGATGATCAAACATTTCCGGGTGGACAAAATACTGGATATAGTAATAACAGATCAGCCCCGGAGCGGAAAAGAACGTTTTGAAAAATTTGACCTTGCAAATTATGCTAAGAAAGTGTTCGGCATGTTCAGCGGAGAAGAGCGTACTGTGAAAATGCACTGTGAGAATGCCCTCGCGGGCGCTATGATCGACCGATTCGGCAGAGACGTTATGATGCATCCTGTTGATGAAAAATATTTTTCCGTGAGCGCGGCGGTGAATGTAAGCCCGCAGTTTTTCGGATGGCTCGCGGCGCTCGGAAGGGGCGTTGTGATCGAGAGCCCGGAGGATGTGAGGGAAGAGTTCAGGGAATGGATGAGAGCGGTGATCAGGGAGTATGAAAATGAGGGATGAGAAGCGGTCTGCGGCGAAAGATATTGCAACTGAAAGTAAGATGGAATATCCGATGCTGAAAGCGAGCAAAATAATGAAAGGAAAAATAGAGATTTAAAAAACGAATAGAGTTTAGTGTTCGATAGGGCTGCATGGCTTTGCTGTGTTAGCCCTATTTATATTCAACTATTTGTCCCAATATTGACAATAGTGTCCCAAGATGATATATTCTAATTATAAAGAGCTTCAGGAGTGGTGTTATATGAAAAAGAAGAATGTGATTAACCTGATCAAATATTATGCAGAAAATAATGATGCGGCGTTCAGAAGTGAAGCATATGAAATTGCCAAAGATTTTGATGCGTCAGGAGATTATCAGTTAGCAGAATATATTATGGCTTTGATGTCAAATGCTAATACATTTGTGCCACAAATGAATGAAAATGAATCAGCCTTATTTGAGAAGGTGGAAATATCGGGGGATATTTTGGTTTTACCAGAGATTATTACTCAAGATCTTCTGGGGATCGTCAATGCAGTGTCCCATAATGTAGGAATCAATAAATTTCTTTTGCAGGGAGCTCCGGGAACTGGAAAGACCGAGGCAGTAAAGCAGCTCGCAAGAATTTTAAATCGAGAGATTTTTATGGTAGATTTTTCGGCTATTGTTGATAGTAAATTAGGACAGACACAGAAGAATATAGGGCGCCTATTTCAGGAAATAAATAGTTTCCCGCATCCGGATAAAGTAATCGTTTTGTTTGATGAAATTGATGCCATAGCGCTGGATCGAACAAATACGAATGATCTCAGAGAGATGGGGAGGGCAACATCCGCAATGCTGCGGGGGATGGATCGCTTAGATGAACGGGTTGTATTGATTGCAACGACAAATCTTTATCAATATTTTGACAAGGCATTAACCAGGCGATTTGATTCAATTATTGATTTTAATCGTTATACACAGGAAGATTTAATTAAGGTGGCAGAAGAATTATTGAATACATTTCTAGAAAAATTTAAGCTGGCCAATAGGGATATTCGATTATTTCGAAAAATTATTCAATTGTTGAACCCGATTCCATATCCGGGAGAGCTAAAAAATGTTATTCGGACATCTGTTGCCTTTAGTGATCCTGATGATGGGATGGATTATTTTAGGCGATTATATTATACGATATGCGGAGAAATGCCACAGAATTTAGAAAAATTGCAGGCGCAGAATTTTACAGTAAGAGAAATTGCTATTCTTACAAAAAAGTCAAAAAGCGGGGTTGCTCGGGAACTCAAGGAGGTGAAGCTGAGTGAATAATATTCTGCAATTAAAAGGTCAATTCCAGAAAAGAGAAAATACTGGCGGTGGAGGTCCTATCAATTTACCAAAAGGTAAAATGGTATCGGCGGCACATTTGCGGGAGCTGATTCAACAGTTGAAAAGTGTTTATAGATATTGGGAAAATCGATCTGAGATAGGGGGAACTCTTGTAAGTGCCTACTATTATCATATTGTTGCAAAAAGTAATCGATTAAAGACACTGTTGGGAGAAGGAAGCAAATCTCCGAACGAATCTGTACGAGGTGTTAGATTCATTCAGGGAGATGACGAAATCAAAAAACATGTGTTTACACATTTTGTTTCAAGACAGATACTACAAGATACGATTGAAAAATTGGAACTTGCACTGAAAATTGTAGAACGAGATTATGGAGATCGAATTTCACATGATGATATAGAGGCTATTAATAAAGGCCGTTATAAGGATAAAAAACCTGCAAGAACAGTATTTGTAAAAATCATTGTAGATGCATATTATTTGGAACAATTTGGTGTAGATCAGGAATATGAAAAAAGGGAAATTACCAATGATTCAATCATAACGATATACAAAACAGGAGTGGATACAATCAGCCTTCTCAGCAAGTTTGGGATTGATATGATTAATGCGGAGATGCTTAATGATACGACTCTACGACTTACACCAGATGAGATTAAGATTTTGCAGGATAAAGCTCCGTATTTGATTGCAATGGATGTAGTAGATTTTTCTAAGATTTCATTTGATGAGCCTGACTATTTGAAGGAGGAGCAAGAAAAGATTTTATCGATTCCAAAGCCAGGTAATGAGCCTGTGATTGGTGTAATCGATACTCAATTTGATGAGCTTGTATACTTTCATGAATGGGTGGATTACAGAAAGGTGATTCAGGACGATTTCGATTTATGTCCGGAAGACTATATTCATGGCACGGAAGTGTCATCTATAATTGTCGACGGACCAAGTTTTAATCCAAATTTAGATGATGGCTGTGGACGATTTCGAGTTAGACATTTTGGCGTTTCAGTCGCAAAAGGATTTAGTTCCTTTACTATACTAAAAATGATTCGAAACATCGTAATGGAAAACCCAGATATTAAAGTTTGGAATTTGTCATTAGGTTCTGCGATGGAGATCCATGAAAATTTTATTTCTCCGGAAGCAGCAGAACTCGATCGGATTCAAAGTGAATATGATGTGATTTTTGTCATTGCAGGTACAAATAAGCCAAAGAATGAAAAGAAGAATATGAGGATAGGGGCACCTGCGGATTCGTTGAATTCATTGGTAGTTAATGCTGTAGATTTTCATGGGAAGCAGTCTTCCTATACTAGGACAGGGCCTGTTCTTTCCTTTTTCCATAAACCTGACGTGAGTTATTATGGGGGGGATGGACCAGATAAAATAATCGTGTGTGATCCGTTAGGCAAAGCATATGTTACCGGTACATCTTTTGCAGCGCCTTGGATTACAAGGAAGATAGCCTATTTAATCTATGTTATGGGATTAAACAGAGAAGTGGCAAAGGCTTTAATTATTGATTCTGCTGCTGGATGGAAAAAAAGTGATATTCCTACTCTTAATCGCACAGGATATGGCATTGTGCCTAAGCGAATTGAAGATGTTTTGCAATCTCAGGATGATGAGATACGGTTTATTATGACGGGGACAATCGAGGATTTTGAAACGTATACCTATAATATTCCAGTGCCTCAGGATATGAAGGGATTCCCCTATTTTGCGAGGGCTACTTTGGCATATTTCCCCAAAAGTGATCGAAATCAAGGAGTAGATTATACGGGAACCGAGATGGATATACATTTTGGGAGAATTAAGGAACAAAACGGAAAGCCTACAATTAAGTCAATCGATCAAAATAAACAGTCAGAGGATGGTCCTATTATTCTTTATGAAGAAGAAGCGCGACAGATGTATCGAAAATGGGATAATATTAAGCATATTAAGGAAATTGTAAAAAGTAATGCCAGATCCCGTAAAGTATATGGTGCTGGTATGTGGGGCTTGAGTATAAAGACGAAGGAAAGAGCGCAAGTAAAAGCGGGACGGGGATTGCAGTTCGGTGTTGTGATTACGTTGAAGGAAATGAATGGGGTGAACCGGATTGATGAGTTCGTGAAACTTTGTATGATGCGTGGGTGGATTGTTAATGAGTTGATTATTGAAAATCAGATTGATATCTATATTAAAGCAGAAGAAGAAATAGAGTTTGAGTAATTTGAAAGATATTTATGCCTGTACATCATGGCGGGGAAATAGGAAAAGCTGCAAAAACACTTGCATCAAAAGGTGGAAGTAAAAGTTCAAAAAGTAAGGCTGGTACGACATTAGCGAAACATAAAGCGGCAAAACATTAGGAAAATTAAAGAAGATAATTATTGAATATCTGGATTACAGATAAATAGCGATATCTGTAATCCAGATATTTTATACTCGTGTCAGGTGATGAAAATGATATACAAAAATATCAAAGCAATCCGTGAGGATAATGATCTGACACAAAAACAGATGGCTGAGTTATTGAATGTAAGCCAGAATACATATAGTCAATACGAGACTGGAAAAATTGAATGGACGGCCAGTTCGCTTATTATCATTGCGGATTATTTTAATGTGAGTGTCGATTATTTACTAGATCGGACAAATGAAAAATAATTATGGATAATAAGAAAGAAGTGAGACTATGCAATTTGATCCAGGGTTACAAACGGGAGACATTTTGACTTTTAAGGCGTTAAGAGAAAAATTTGAATGTGGAAATACCGGAGGGATTTTGCCCTCTAAGAAAAACAAAACGATAGTTATTATATCTAACCACACTAAAGGCATATATGGCGATAGATGGGAAGGGGATATCCTGCACTATACGGGAGCTGGACAGGAAGGAGATCAAGAATTAACTAGAAATAATAAATCCTTATTAGAAGCTGAGAGCAAAGGGTATAAAGTGTATTTTTTTGAAGTGGAAAAAGCATACGAATACATTTATCGGGGAATTGTTAAGGTGGTAGGAGAACCTTAACAGGAAGAACAGCCAGATAAGAATGGAAATATGCGAAAGGTATGGATGTTTCCAGTAAAGATGGTAAAAGATGTGGAGACGGCAGAAGCAGAAGCTGATGAAAAATTACTTGAGGCATTAGAAAACTTGTCAGAAAGGGATTATCCTATTCCTGATTTTGATTATATTCTCACGCCACAGGATAAGACACCGCCAATTACTCGTGACCACATTAAAATTCGCACAAGAAATCCAATTCATTCAGCAATTGCATTACGTTACGCAGGGTTTTTATGTGAAATTGATAGAGAACACCCTTCTTTTATAAGAAGAAAGAATAATCATAATTATGTGGAACCACATCATTTGGTTCCTATGAAGTATTCAGATGATTTTTCTGTTTCTTTGGATGTTCCGGCTAATATTGTTTCGTTATGTAGTAATTGCCATAATGAAATTCACTATGGAAAAAATTATGAGCAGCTTATAGAGCGGTTGTATGAGC
>CALWQS010000228.1 GCA_944383745.1 uncultured Mediterraneibacter sp.
TCTGTTCGGTTTCCGCTCCTTCTTTCTCTATCTTACCATCCCCGCTGTTTCATGTCCATACAGCGCCTCAGCTCTATTTCACGCCCTATTTCCCAGTCTTCTGTCCGCACCGCATTTGACGCAGAACTTCCGCTGCCGCAAAAAAATACAAATTTCCCTCCGCCGTAAAAAAACTTTCCGCTTCCGTACGCTTGTGATATACTGACAACAGCGCCCGGCGCAGCCGGGCAAATGACAACAAGGAGGTTCTTATGATGAAAATCGTATTTCTGGACGCCAAAACACTTGGCGATGATATTGACTACACACCGTTCGAACAGCTTGGGGAGGTCGTAAAGTATCCCTTCACATCCTCCGAAGAAGTTCCGGAGCGCGCCGCTGACGCGGACGTACTGATCGTAAATAAGGTTCTGGTCAACGAAAGCACGATCGGGACCGCGCAGAAACTGAAGCTTGTCTGTGTCACAGCAACCGGCACGAACAACCTGGACAAGGACTATCTCGCAGCGCGCGGGATCGAATGGCGCAATGTTGCAGGCTACTCCACAGAATCCGTGGCGCAGCATACCTTTGCCATTCTGTTCTACCTGATGGAGAACCTGAGATATTATGACGACTATGTCAAAGAGGGGCGGTACATCAACGACCGTATTTTCACCCATTTCGGGAAGACATTCCACGAGCTGAACGGCATGACCTGGGGAATCCTGGGCCTCGGCGCAATCGGCAGGAGAGTTGCGGATATCGCCGGTCTGTTCGGCGCGAGAGTGATCTACTATTCTGCATCCGGGGCTCCCGCACAGGAAGGCTATCACCAGGTTGATTTTGACACGCTTCTCAGAGAATCCGACATTCTCTCCATCCATGCGCCGCTGAATGAATACACAGAAGGCATCATGGACGCAGAGGCATTCCGCAGGATGAAGCCTGAAGCGATCCTCCTGAACCTGGGAAGAGGCCCGATCATCCGTGAGGCAGATCTCGCTGATGCGCTCAACCGTGGAGAGATTAAGGCCGCCGGGCTGGACGTCCTGTGTGCAGAACCGATGGCTGAGGACAGCCCCTTCCTCGCAGTCCGGGATCAGAGCAGGCTCTTTATCACGCCGCATATTGCATGGGCGACCGTGGAGGCAAGGCAGCGGCTGATGAAGATCATCGCAGGACAGGTGAAAGACTTCTTCAGCAAAGGCTGAGGCAAAACTGAGACAAAATCCAAGCCCTGCCAGCAAGTCCTGTCACTGGGCAAATCCTGTCACTGGGCAAATCCCGCCACCGGGCAAGTCCCGCCACCGGGCAAGTCCCGCCACTGGGCAAGTCCCGTCACTGGGCAAGTCCCGCCGCGGGATTCGAATCGGCGTCAGCCGACATCTGACAAACCAGCCCCTGCCGGACTCAAAAACCTGATTCCGGCAGGGGCTGTAGTTCACCGCTTTTCAATTTTCTTCTGTCAGCTCTTCACTGTCTCTTTAGATCTCTCTCTTCTTTTTCCAGATAAGTGCCGCTGCTGCCGCCGCCAGTATCATGACAGCCGCGCTTCCTGCGATCGGCATCATGCTGTCGCCTGTCTTAACTGCCGCGCTTCTGGAATCCGCCGTCTGGCTTCCGCCTTTTCCGCTGCTCTGAGTGTCAGATCCCTGCTGCACGCCTGCTGTCAGATTATCCGCTGAAGCGCTGTCATTCTCCTGACCTGAGCTGCCTGCGCCGCCTGCTGCCAGCACCTGCCCGAGAGCCGCCTGCAGTTCTTCTTCTGCAGAAGCGACCTCTTCTTCGTCTGCCTGCTCATCCTCATATACGCTCACCGCTTTTGCAAGCGCACTGCGGAATACCGCTGCAATTTCTTCGGGAACGCCTTCTGTACTCACGCTCTGCGCTGAAGCGATCAGTTCTTCCAGTGCATCCTTGTCCGGTTTGAGGCGAAGCCCGCTCATTGCCTTCAGCAGAGTCTTCCATGCCTGATCGATCTCAGACTGTTCTGTGAACTCATCCTCCAGAACTGCTTCCGCTGCCGCAAGTGCGTCTTTAAATTCCTGCTGCCCTTCATCCAGATATTTCGTCAGGTCCAGTGAATTTGCCAGGTCAACAACCTTCTGAAGATCTGTCATATCTCCCTGCTTGAAGGACATATACTGCATGATCTCGATCAGGCCGCTCCAGCTCTGGTCAATCATGGCCTGCGTAACTGACGGATCGCCTGCCTCTGCCCTTTCCAGGAGATCCTGCGCCGCCGCTTTCCTCTCATTGAAAATTTCCACTACGGAGCTGACTACGCCTTCTGTATCAACATCTTCCGCAAGCTCCAGCGCATACTCAAGGACTGCCGTCGAGATGTCTTCCGCTTCTGTTTCCCCGGTCTTTGTCAGCTTGATCGTAAATCCGCCTTTTCTCGCCACGTTCACGTCGATGCTGTCTGCCGCTGTCACACTAAACTGTTCTGCTGTAATATCCGTCCTGTCATTCTCATCCGGCCCATCGTACCAGATCTGCGCCAGATATTCGTCCCGCTCTCCTATATAGTCTGCGAAGTCGATCCGCTCTGTACGGGCGTCATTGTTCGTATTTCCCGCAATGTACCA
>CALWQS010000229.1 GCA_944383745.1 uncultured Mediterraneibacter sp.
CTCAAGGCGAGACCGAGGTTAAAAAAGATACTCTTGCTCGTGTGTTAGCAGAAGATACATACATTCCTTTAGGTAGTCTTGATGCAGGTGAAAGTGCGGACTTTGTAGTAAAAATTGAATTTTTAGATACTGCTGACAATAACTCAGCTAAAAACACAACACTAAGCTTTGACTTCACACTTTATTGTGAACAAGCGACAAAATAGGATTCTTTAATACAAATAAATTTTGGAGGAAAAATAATTTATGAAAAAGAAATCAAAATTATTAGCTGCATCTCTTTTAGCATTTGTTATGAGTGGGGCAGTTGTTGCTGGAGGTACATATGCACTTTTTAGTGATACTACTGAAAATAACATTGTAATCAATACTGGCAATATTAAAGTTACATCAGAAGATAGCATCGTTAGCTATAAAACATCAGAAACTGATTATGTTGATGCAGAAGGCGACGATGTTACTTTCGGCGAAGGAAGAACTGGTCATCTCGAAAACGGAACATTAACTTTAAATGGAGTTTTACCTGGTGATGGTGTTCAATACAAAGTTTCATATAACAACGAAAGTACCTTACCATTTAAATACAGAATTAGAATTGAAGTAAGCGAAAAACTTAAAGATTACTTTGATATTGAAGCTACAATGGGCGAACAAACTGTAAATGGAAGTGCTGTCTTACAAACTTGGACCGAAGGAGACGAAAACACACCTTTTGAAGATATCTCTGTAAAAGTTGAATATAGAGAAGGCATTACTGATTTACCAGATATTAGTGATGCAAAAGTTAAGATAGTTATTGATGTCGCACAAATGGAAACCCAAACCCGTGCAACTATTGGTGAAGGTTATGAATATCCAACATTAGCTGCAGCTTTAGAAGATACAGATGTTACTGAATTTGATGTTGCAAATATTCCTGATCTTGAAAATGGATCAGTAACTATTAATAGACCAGTACACCTAAGAGGAGTTAAAGGCAATAAAATACTAATTAATTCAAATTCAAAAATAACGATTCAAGGTGCCATTACTAATGAAGAAAATTTAGTTGTCATTGAAGGGCTCAATTTTGAAGTTGAAGATGATGCTAATGTAACTAATGCAATTACAGTAAGTAATGATAATGTAGAAATTAGGAATTGCGTTTTCACTGGACATTATGATATCGGAGAAGGAACTACACATCGTGCTCTTGAGGTATCTCCAGGAACAAAAAATCTCAATTTTGTTGGAAATACTATTAGCCATTTGAGACAAGTAGGGTACTTCGGAGGAGAAAGTGGAGTTATAGCAAATAATATAATAGACAACACAAGAGGAATTCTTGTCACTCATACAAGTAATTATGAACTCATTAATAATGAGTTTGCTAATAATGCAACCGATATATGTGTTGTACATGCTCAAACTCAAGGAGAACTAGCGGACTCTGTATATAATGGCAAAGAAGAAAAATTAAGTTTGGACAACAACGGATGTTATGTTGATAACCAAGTTAATCCAGCCAAAGCCGTTGACGGAACATCTGATGTTACCATATTAGATCCAAGCAAACTCCAACAAGGACAAAACCTTGATAAAGACAATGCTTTCTACTTTATTCCAGCCGGTGATTATCAAATTCCTTATGGAATGAGAATTGAAGGAACTGATGCTGATCCTGTTGAGAATATTAGAATTCTAGGTGCTGGTCTTGGTACAGAGTTACACTTTACAGGAACATCACTAAATGGAACAAGCGGAATAGAAATTCATGGAAATGTTAATGGCGTAACAATTGAAGGCGTTTCCGTATATTCTGATGGAAACAGAAGCGGAAGTAACGCTCCACTTAACGGGATTAAAGTAGAGGGTCTCAAGAAAGTTGGTAATACAACTGGTGGTTCTATTGATATTAAAAATTCATATATTGAATATGCTAATGTCCATTTATCCACAGAAAGCAAGGTAGATGGGGAATTTGTTACACCAGTTAATTTTGAGAATGTAGAATTCTTTTCAAATACAGGTTATGGTGCATTAGCTTTTGCATCAGCTAAAATTTTTGCTAAAGATTGTGTTTTTAATGGAAGTAGCTTTGCTTTCCAAAATAACTGGAAAGATGATGATTCTACAACATATCCATATCAATCTATATTGCATTTAGATGGCTGTGAATTTACAAATAGTAAAATATTTGAAAATCCAGAGATTAAGAGAGAAGGTCTAACTGGTAATGCTTGTGAAGTATTACTTGAAAATATGGATTATGAAATTGAAGCATATAAAATTGGTGAATTAGTTATACCATCAATATACCAATTTGTAGAAAAATAAGTTTGTGTAACCTTTTCAGGATTGTCTTATAAGATTCAACCCTTATAGGCAATCCTTTTTTGTTAAATAAGTAAAGTTGAAAGAAAAATGAGTAGAACTACTTGAGTTATAATCGATTTTTGTATCGTAAAACTGACTATTTGAAATATTTTTTAAATGTTCTTTTGATTTCTTCTTGTGTAATTTCTTCTCCATCGTTATGATTTTTCCAGCAACTATCATTGTGTGTTAATTCAACTAGTTTACTTGCATTAAATATACCGAAATTCTCATAAGCT